>CAZXVN010000455.1:0-26305 GCA_964643945.1 uncultured Lentisphaeraceae bacterium
CACCTGGTTCTGAAGAAACGAGATGCCGACCGACGCGGCCGTATCGAGGGAAACAGGATCAGCCGCAGAGCGGCCGACGGCGAGACCCATGGCCAATGCGACAAAAGGGATGCTAAAACGCAACATGGCGATTGTGGAGAAATCGCTTTTTGCTGGCACGGTCTCGGGCCCATTGAAATCAATATGATGTGATACTTCCATTTGGTAAAAATGATGCTAAAACGGAATGGCTGTGTCAAGTGAAATATTGAAGATTCGGGCTGATTACACGCGTGCCAAACGGGAGGAAATCGTGTTAATATTTAAATCAACCGTGGCATGGGCCCATGCGCTGTGACAGCCATTTTTATCTGGGAAAAAAAGGGGAGACTCAATGAGGAGCATGACCTGTGTGATCGGATGGATGTTGCTGGGCGGCGGCGTCATGGCGGCTGAGACGGTTCCCGCGCGGCTGCAGGATTTCACCCAGGGCGACAAGCCGGGTTCCAAGGCGGTCACCTATTCGCTGCTCGGGTGCATCGGCGGCAACCCCAACGGCGTCGAGAAGAAGGGCAGGGACGGGAACCAGATCTATGTCGCTACGGTCGCGAAAGGCGCCGCCGGCAACGCCCTCCTGCAGGTGGGCGATGTGATCCTCGGGGTCAACGGCACGCCGTTCAACGGCGATGTCATTGAAACCCTCCGCGCAGCCACGGAGGAAGCCCCGCTGCGCAGCAAGGACGGCAACCTGCGTCTCATCCGCTGGCGCAACGGCACAACGGAAACGCTGGATTACTTAACGGTCGTTCCGCCTCCGGATCTTACGGAAAGCGAAGCGCAAGAAGTTGACCGCACGTTGACCTATAATCTGGGTCCCACCGGGCTGCGCGGGTGGATTCACACGAAAGCGTTAACCGCCCTAGACGGCAAGCAGGGGCGCACCACGGCGGCGAGCCGGCAGATTCTGGTCACGCATGTCGGCACCAACTCGCCGGCGTGCGGCGTCGTGGAAGTCAACGATGTGATCCTTGGCGTGAGCGGCAAACGGTTCAGCGACGACGCCCGCAAGAGTTTCGGCCGGGCGATTACGGAAGCCGAGAAGACGGAGAACAAGGGCGTCCTCACGCTCACCCGGTTCAGGGCGGGAAAGGCGGAAGAGGTGCCTCTCAAACTGAAAGTCATGGGGTCGTACAGCGACACCGCGCCTTATGATTGTCCGAAATCCAAACTGATCCTGGCCGATGCCTGCAAGGTTCTTGAGAACGAGCCGCTGTCTGACAGCCTCTGGGGCGCCATCAACGGCCTGGCGCTGCTGTCGTCCGGCAACCCGGACTATCTGCCCAAGGTGCAGGCGTTCGCCCGGTCCATGGCTGCCAAGCAAGTGAGCCAGGCAGGTGGCGGCGCGTGGGACTGCGGGTACAAGAACGTTTTTCTCAGCGAGTACTACCTGCTGACAGGCGACCAGGAGGTCCTGCCCGGGATACACACCCTCACCGTCAAGATGGCCAAGGGGCAGGGCATGTACGGCACGTTCGGACACGGCTTCTCGGACCGGACCCCTGACGGGAAGCTTCACGGGTCGATCCCTCCTTACGGGCCGGTGAACCAAGCCGGACTGATCGCCAACCTCGGGATCATTATGGGCAAGAAGTGCGGCGCGACGGATCCGGAGATTGATCCCGCCATCGGGAGAGCGTGCCAGTTTTTCACCTACTTTGTGGACAAGGGAACGGTTCCGTACGGCGAGCACATGCCGTGGCCCTATCACGAAAACAACGGCAAGAGCGCGCTGGCCGCCGTTCTGTTTGCGGTCCAGGGCGGCAGGGCCGAGGCGGCGCAATTTTTCGCGAGAATGTCGACAGCGGCCTACGAAAGCCGTGAATACGGACATACCGGGCAGGGTTTCGGTTACCTGTGGAGCGCCCTCGGCGCCAATGTCGGCGGACCTGATGCCGCAGCGGCCTTTTTCAAGGAGGCGCAGTGGCATCTGGATCTGGTGCGCCGCTGTGACGGCTCTTTCACGTATGACGGCGGAGAACAGTTCGGCGCCGGCAGAACCGATGACAACACCTACTACGGGCAGAGCAGCTACTGCGGGTTGAGCCCTGCCGCCACCTACGTCCTGACCTATTCCATGCCGCTGCGCAAACTCCTGATCACCGGCAGGGGTGCGGACAAGGCGGTCAGGCTGAGCAAGAAGGATGTCCAGGCCGCCATCGCATCCGGCCGCTTCGATGTTGATTGCCGGACCAAGAGCGCGCAAGAACTCGTTGCGGCGTTCAGCGACTGGTCGCCGGTCGTGCGCGGCTGGGCCGCCGAAGAGCTGGCCAAACGTCCTGAAGCGAAGGGGATGGTTCCCGAGCTGATCAACATGGCGGAAGGCAAGGACCTGCATATCCGCCAGGGCGCCTGCGAGGCGCTCGGGTGCATCAAGGACGCCCGCGCATTGCCCGTGCTGGTCAGGCTGCTCAAACATGATGACCGCTGGCTGCGCGTCAAGGCTGCGAATGCCCTCAAAAAAATGGACGATGCCGCGCTCCCGGTCCTGACGGACATGCTTCAGGCTGTGGTCGACACCACCGAGCCGCTTCAGCCGATCATCTGGGCCGATCCCATCCAGCTCACGCACGGCGAGCTGGCGGCGGCCCTGTTCGACGGCTTGATGAGAAAGTCGATCGAGGGGATTGACAGGAAGCTGCTGTATCCCGCGATCCGGGCGGTATCCAGGAACGCGGACGGCATGGCGACAGCCTGTCTGGTTGACACGTTTGGCCGGCTGACCCTGGAAGATGTGCAGGCGCTGGCGCCGGATATTTTGGCCGCCGCAAAAGACAAAGCTCCGGCAGACACGATGTTCGGCAATGAGCTTCGCATGGCCGCCGTGACGGTGCTGGCCAAGTATCACTACAAGGAAGGAGTCCGCGCCCTCATGGATTTGGCGAAGGTCATGGACCCGCACGGCAGCGAGGTCAGGATTCCGATCATCCTGAAGCTGCTGCAGTCCTATGGCGCGGCCGGCCGCGAGACCCTTCCGGAACTCAAGGGCCTGCTCGCTGAATACCAGCAATCAGGATTCCCCAAAGATTGCAATGTGTTGCGGATCGCCGCGGCAGAGGAGGCGATCGCGTCCATCGAAGCCGCGAACGGCCAACCCGAACTGCGGAGCCTGACAAAGTGAAACAGGAGGCAGCCATGACTCACCGAGCAACGACGTTATTAAGCGGCGCGATCCTGCTCGCCGGCATGGCCGCCGGCCGTGCCGAGACAGCCGCGGCTCCGGCCGAACCGATGAGCGTCTGGTTTGATAAGCCGGGACAGTCATTCCATGAGTCGACTGTGCTGGGGAACGGCCGTCTGGGCGCCATGGACCTGGGCGGGGTGAAGAATGACCTGATTAAGCTCAACGAGTCTTCGCTCTGGTCAGGCGGCCCGTATGACGGCAACAACTACGAGGGTTATCAATGCCTGTCGGCCGTACGCGAAAAGCTTTTTGCAGGCGACACTTCGGGGGCTTGGGGGGCGCTCGCCAGCGGCTTCCATTATGCCTCCGGCGTGGCAGGCTGGGGGGATATCAACCAGTTTGGCTGTTATCAGACACTCGGCGACCTGACTGTGGTTTCTAAAAACGAAACGGCCACCGAGCCGTCCGGCTATCGCCGCGAGCTTAATCTCATGACCGGCGTGGCCACCACGCGCTACACACAGGACGGGGTTGCGTTCACCCGCGAACTGACCGTCTCCAAACCGGACGAGGTTGTTGCCCTGCGCCTGAAGGCCGACAAGCCAGGCGCGCTTTCTTTCACCGCAGCGTTGTCGCGCAAGCAAGACGTAAGCACACGCGCCGACGGCAACGTTCAGCTGATGGAAGGACAACTGAAATTCAACAAGCCCGGGGGCGGCGGACAGGGCATGCGTTACCAGGCGCTGCTCGGCGCCAAGGTAAAGGGCGGCAAGCTTTCTGCCAACGAGCAGGGATTGACCGTCGAGGGTGCCGACGAAGTCACGCTCATCGTGTCCGCTGGCACGGACTGGATCAACAAGGAGTTTGCCGGTCTCACGCGCCAGCGTCTCGATGCGGCGCTGGCAAAATCGTTCGAGGCCATACGTGACGGCGCCGCGGCTGACCACCGCCGCTATATGGATCGCGTGAAGCTGGTTCTCCCCGAAGGGCCCAACTCGAAACGGCCCACGCCCGAACGCGTCAAGGCGCAGGAAGGCGCTCCTGATCCGGCGCTCGCGGCGCTCTACTTCCAGTTCGGACGCCACCTCGTTGTCTCCGGTTCGCGGCCCGACTCACAGCTGCCGACCAACCTGCAGGGCATCTGGGCCGAGGAATATGACACGCCCTGGCGCGGCGACTTTCACAGCAACATCAACCTCCAGATGAATTACTGGCCGGTCGAAGCCGCAAACCTTTCCGACTGCCATATGCCCCTGTTGCGGTTTATCAAGCATGTGGTGCCGGAAGGCCAGAAGACGGCCAAGGCTTATTTCAATGCGCCGGGCTGGCTAGCCTTTCACACGCAGAATCCATGGTATGAAACCGCGCCTAGCTATCTGCCGGCCTGTATCGGGCCAACCTGCGGCGCGTGGCTGTCGCAACACATCTGGCTGCATTATGCGTTTACACAGGACAAAGCATACCTTCGGGAATACTATCCGGTCCTGCGCGGCGCGAGCGAGTTCATGCAGGCCATGCTCGTCGAGCACCCGAAAACCCGCGAATGGGTGGTCCTGCCGTCCAACTCGCCGGAGAACAGCTATGCCTACACCGACAAGGACGGTAAGAAGCAGACAACCGCGCTCTGCATCGGCGCCACCTTTGACCAGCAGATTACCCGGGACCTTTTCAGAAACACGGCTGCGGCCGCGCGCATTCTGGGCCTTGACAAGGACTTCGCGAAGAACCTGGACGCTGTCCGCGCGAAGCTTGCCCCCACCCGCGTGAACACCGACGGCCGGATCATGGAGTGGCAGGAGGATTTCGAGGAGACCGACGTCCACCACCGCCATGTCTCGCACCTGTGGGGACTCTGCCCGGGCAATGAGATCAACCCGTCCACACCGGAGCTCTATAAGGGCGCGCGTCTTTCCCTTGAGCGGCGCGGGGATGCCTCAACCGGCTGGTCGATGGCCTGGAAGGCCAACTTCTGGGCCCGCCTGCACGACGGCAACCGCGCCGAAAAACTCCTTGCCATGCTGATCAACCGCGGAGCCCCGAACCTCTTCTGCCTCCATGCGCCCTTCCAGATCGACGGCAACTTCGGCGGCTGTGCGGCTGTACCCGAGATGCTCCTCCAGAGCCAGGAAACCACGGGCGCTGGCGAGCCCGTGCTCGAACTCCTGCCCGCGCTGCCGACCTCCTGGCACACCGGCAAGGTGAGCGGCCTCCGTGCCCGCGGCAACTTTCAGGTTGATGTCGAATGGAAGGACGGCAAGATCACATCCTGCCGCGTTGCCTCTGCCGCCAGACGTCAAGTAAACGTCCGTGTCAATGGCGAAACCAAGGTCATAAAATCGGAGAAGTTGTGAACGGCTTGGCCCCCATCTGACACCTGGGCGAACGACCTGCTTCCTCGCTGTTTAAACAACCACCAGCCAGCACCCAAGGAAACCACATGCAACCCACACCCCGCTGTCTCGCCTCACTTGTTGCCGTCATGGCCATGATGACCGGCAATCACCTTTTCGCGGAGCCGCAGGATCTCACGCGGAGCAACACGGTCGACCGCACGCTGACCTATAATCTGGGGGCCACGGGGTTGCGCGGATGGATCTATACGAGAGCGGCCTCCAATCTTGACGCATCGCAGGGCCGGACCACGACGGCCAGCCGTCAGATCCTCGTCACCCATGTGGGCGCCCTTTCACCCGCAGCGGGCATCATGGAGGTCAACGACGTGATCTTAGGCGTAAGCGACAAATTCTTTGCCGATGACGCCCGCAAGAGTTTCGGCTTGGCAATCACCGAAGCCGAGAAGACCGAGAACAAGGGCATCCTGAAGCTCATCCGGTTCAGGGCGGGGAAAACCGAGAAAGTCCAGCTCAGGCTGAGGGTCATGGGCTCGTACAGCGCCACCGCGCCTTACGACTGCCCAAAATCCAAACTCATTCTGGCCGACGCCTGCAAGGCGCTTGAGAAAGAACCGCTGGATAACGGCATGTGGGGCGCGGTCAACGGCCTGGCCCTGATGGCCTCCGGCAATCCCGCATACCTGCCGAAGGTGCGGAACTTAGCCCGGTCCATGGCGGCCGGGGAGGTGCACCAGACAGGTGGCGGCGCGTGGGATTGCGGCTACAAGAACGTGTTTCTCAGCGAGTATTACCTGCTGACCGGCGATACGGACGTCGAGCCCGGAATCAAGGCCCTCACCACCAAGCTGGCCAAAGGGCAGGGCCTGTACGGCACCTTCGGCCATGGCTTCTCCGAGCTGACCCCTGACGGAAAGCTTCACGGGTCGATTCCCCCTTACGGCCCCGTGAACCAGGCCGGGCTAATCGCCAACCTCGGAATCGTGATGGGCAAAAAGTGCGGCGTGAAAGACCCGGAGGTTGACCCCGCCATCGGCAGGTCGAACCGTTTCTTCGGCTACTTCGTGGATAAGGGGGCGGTCCCCTACGGCGAGCACGAGCCGTGGCCGTACCATGAAAACAACGGCAAGAGCGCGCTGACCGCCCTCCTGTTTGCGGTCCAGGGCAATCAGACTGAAGCGGCGCAGTTCTTCGCGAAGATGTCGACGGCGGCCTATGCCAACCGCGAATACGGGCACACCGGCCAGGGGTTCAGCTACCTGTGGGGCGCGCTGGGGGCCAATGTGGGAGGGCCGGCGGCGGCGGCGGCCTTTGTCAAAGAGGCGTTGTGGCACCTCGATCTGGAGCGGCGCTGCGACGGGTCGTTCGTCTATGACGGCGGCGAGCAGTATGGAGCCGGCCGGACCGACGACAACACCTACTACGGCAAGAGCAGCTACTGCGGCCTGAGCCCGAACGCCACCTACGTGCTGACCTATTCCCTGCCGCTGAAGAAGCTCTGCATCACGGGCAAGGATGCGAACAAAGCGGGGTGGCTGAGCGCGAAGGATGTGGCGGCGGCCGTCGCGTCTGGGCGGTTCGATCTGGATCGCAGACAAAAAAGCCCGCAGGAGCTGGTGGCGGCGTTCGGCGACTGGTCGCCCGTTGTCCGCGGCTGGGCGGCGGAGGAACTGGCCCAGCGCCATGAAGCGAAGGGCATGGTTCCCGAGCTGATCAAAATGGCGGAAGGCAAGGACGCGCATGCCCGGCAGGGCGCCTGCGAGGCGCTCGGCTACATCAGGAGCGAACGGGCGCTGCCTGTCTTTATCCGGCTGCTCTCGCACGAAGACCGCTGGCTGCGGTTCAAGGCGGCGCAGGCTCTCAAAGGCATGGGGGGCGAGGCAAGATCCTCCCTCCCCGACATCCTTAAGGCGGTCGCCGAAACCGCCGAACCCCTTCAGCCGATCATCTGGTCCGACCCCGTTCAGCTTGCCCACGGGCAGCTGGCTCACGCCTTGTTCGCGGGGCCTTTGGCGGATCATCTCAAGGAAACCAGTCCGAAGCTGCTCTACCCGGCGATCCGGATCGTGTCCCTGAACGCGGACGGCATGGCGCGGGCCACGCTGAGAGGCTATTTTGAAAACCATCTGACCGTGGATGACGTGCAGGCGCTGGCGCCGGACATCTTTGCCGCCGTTAAAACGCCGAGCCCGGCGGACAGGATGTTTGCCAATGAGATCCGCATGGGAGGGTTCAAGGCCTTGACGAAATATCACTTCAAGGAAGGCCTTGAAGCGGGCGTGAATTTCGCGAAAACCCAGGGCGGCCACGGCAGCGAAAGCCGAACCGGCGAGATTATGCGGGAACTCGTGACGTATGGGACCGCTGCCCGCAGCGTGCTGCCGCAGCTGAAAGAACTGATTGTTCAGTTCAACACCGAACTCAAGAACCATCAGTTCCCCGACGACTGTAATAAATTGAGGGTCGCCTCGGTCGAAGAGGCGATCAAGTCCATCGAAAACGCAACCGCGCAGCCTAAATTGCTGAGCATCGCGCCGCTGCCGGCCAAGGTCAGCCTGAAAAAATGAACAAGCGGGCGGGAATCGGAAAAGGGACACCTGTGAATCAAGCGCAACGTGGGGCTGGCCTGGCGGCGACGGGGACGTTTCAGGCAACAGGAGCCTTCCTTTAACGTTGCGCCCCGACCTCGGGGGCGCGCCCGAATCTTCCTTGTTACAAGTCAGCCAAACGGCTATACTCACCTTGTTTTTATGGGAGAGGAAAAATCACGATGACGAATCCTAAAAAAAGCATGTTTGTCCTGGCAGACGGCACGAATGTGTTAGTCACGTTTCTGCTGGTGAGTTCACTGTTTCTCCTCTGGGGATTCTGCAACGGCATGATTGACGTGATGGACAAGCACTTTCAGACCGAGCTGAAGCTTTCTCTGGCCCAGTCCGCCTGGGTGCAGTTTGCACATTATCTCGGGTACTTCCTGATGGCCTTGCCCGCCGGCTGGCTGGCCACAAAACTGGGCTACAAAGGCGGCATCATCACCGGCCTGTTGATGGTGGCCGTCGGCGGGTTCTGGTTCATTCCCGCGACCAAGATCGCCGCCTTCTGGGCTTTTCTGCTGGGCGTGTGCATCATTGCCGCGGGCCTGACGTTCCTGGAAACCATCGCAAATCCCTACACGACGGTGCTGGGCGACCAGCGGTATGGCGCTACGCGCATCAACCTCGCCCAGTCCTGCAACGGTATCGGCTGGATCTTCGGGCCGATCGCCGGGGCGGCCTTCTTCTACAGCAAGGACGCCAGCGGCGCGAGCACAGGCACCCAGACGCTCTGGATTCCTTACGCCGCAGTCGGTGTCGTGGTGCTCGTTCTGGCTGTTGTGTTCTATTTTGCCAATGTCCCAGACATCAAAACCGAGGACGATTACCATCTGGACATCTCTACCCCGAATGTTTCACATTCGATCTGGACGCATCCGCATTTCTACATGGCCGTGGCAGCGCAATTCCTGTATGTGGCGGCCCAAGCAGGCATTTTCAGTTTCTTTATCAACTACATGACAACCCAGGTTCCTCCGCTTCCCGAAGCGTGGACGTCCGGTGCTTTAAAAAGCTGGTTTGATGCGGGCCAGGAAGGCGCGCTCAAATTGACGGACAAAGGCGCGGCAAATTTGGCCTCACTGGGGTTTATCTTTTTTCTTGCCGGCCGGTTTAGCGGTGCGGCGATCCTGAAAAAGTTCTCGGCCCACAAGGTTCTGGGGTTGTATGGCACAATCAATGTCCTGCTCTGCCTTCTCGTCTTCTGCAAGTTAGGTTGGGTGTCGGTGGCGAGCGTGTTTCTCTGCTATTTCTTCATGTCCATCATGTTCCCCACCATTTTCGCACTGGGCATCCACGGGCTGGGTGTACGCGCGAAAAAGGCCTCGGCGTTCATTGTCATGGCGATCATGGGCGGAGCGATTCTTCCCAAGCTCATGGGACATGTGGGCGACCTGTACGACATGTCGCGCGCCTTTATCGTGCCGGTGGCCTGCTTCGCCTTCGTGGCCCTATACGGCTACCTGTGGCCGACCCTGAGCAAGTCCGAGTCGCTCCAAGGCAGAGGCACCCTTCACGGTCATTAAGCCGGGGGCGTGCCGTTACCGCCGGACGTCATAACAGTACAGCCTATCGTGATACCGCAGGAACAGCCGGCCTTGGCAGAGAACGGGATGTGCCCAAGCGTCTTGCCCTTGCACGTCTGCCAGCCGGAACGTGCCTGCGGTCTGGAACCCGGCATCCGTCAACTCTTGCAGCGTCATCTCGCCCCGCACGGTCAAACAGTAGAGCCGCCCGTCAGCGAAGATCATCGAGCCTTCGGCCAAGTCGCCCGGCGGCTTCGCCTGCATCGGCTGGCCGGTCTCTGCGCCGACCGCTACCCAGCCGCTCATGTCGCCGCGGCTGCTTGAACCGTACAGCCGTCCGCCGACGCAGACCATCCCGCCATGCGTGATCTTCAGCTCGCGGGTCCACACCTGTAACGCCGAGTCGCCGCCGAACTGGACGCCGGACACGGCGCCGTAATCGCGGCTGCAACTGGTAACCAGCAGCAGCCGGCCGGCCAATACCGGTGTGGTGCTGACCGTATTCTTGGGATCCGCTTGCGGCACTTGCCAAACCAGGCCGCCCGTCTCGGCGTCCACGGCGAACACGTTCTTCGAGCCGCCGTTGACCAGCAGCTTGCGCTTGCCGGCCTGGATGAGGATCGGCGAGGAATAGGAAGCCTGCTCGCCCACGAGTGCCGGCGCAGCCCAAATCGGCGCGCCCGTCCGCTTGTCGTGAGCCACCATCAGGCCCTTGGCCCCCGCCGGCGTCGCAAAGACGCGATCACCATGCACCAGCACGGATTCGCTGAGGCCCCACGTGATGTTCTGCGCCTCATATCGCTCCAGCACATTCACGGCCCAGGCTTTCTCCCCTGTCGCGGCATCCAGACACGCCAGGTTCCCCTGGGCGTTCATGTGATACAGCTTGCCGTCGTCGAAGCTGCAGGACGACCGGGCGCCGGGAAACGATTTCGTCCAGGGCTCGCCATTCGCTGCCTTCCAGCGCGGCCGGCCATCCAGCGTGAACGCGCTGATGACCAATTCTTTGTCGGTGTCGCCTGTGATGTAGAGGGTGTCCGCCACGATGATCGGGGACGAGTAGCCTCGGCCGATACCGGAGGCTTTCCACAACAGTTTCGGACCGCCTTCGGGCCAGGCTTGCAACAGCCCTGTTTCCGCAGAGACCCCGTCCCGGTACAGACCGCGCCATTGCGGCCAATCCGGGGCTGCCGAGCGGACCAGCGCAGGCGCCGACCCCTGCGCAGCCGTAGCCCGCGGCAGTACGACAGTCAAAACACCCAAGCTCACGCATCCGACGACCCGCATCCATTGTGTGATCACAGTGTGTTCTCCCTGTCGGTTGATAAGAAATCGCTTGTCATACGGCACAGGCCTACGCCCGTTAACACCGGTCTGAACTATTTTTTTCAGAATGCCAGACTGGGGCGGACACGTCAATGCAAAACGGGGGGAAAGAATCCCGGCGGGCGATCACACGATCCCGCCCGTTGCAACCCCGGAATTGTAAAGGCCCTGTGCCTCTGCTATACTGAAACCGTGTTCGATTCGTGTAACGGGATCGTTATGCAACAAGCCTCACAATCAGACAGCAACGATGTGTGGTACGCCCTCGCCGACGAAGAGGCGTGCGCGGTGCTCGCCGCGCTTCCGCCCGACATCCGCGCCCAAGTCGCCGGCCTCGCGGTGACGCTTGACCCGTGTCCCCGACCCGGGGAGGAGATCGAAGAGGGCGATGACGAAGCGCTGCTGGGCCTTTTCGTCGGGCCCTCGTTCGGCGAGGCTTTGGAGGCCGCCGATCCCGAACCGTCCGCGATCCGGCTTTTTGTGGAAAACCTGCGCGACGAGGCGGAGGACGACCCTTTGCGCTTCCGCCAAGAGGTGCGCACCACTTTGCTGCACGAGATCGGCCACTACCTCGGCTTGGACGAGGACGGCCTCGCCGAGCGCGACTTGGCCTGAGACACCGTTAAAAAACTAAACCTGGAGGCGCCTATGAACACTCGGATTGAAAAGATTGTCGCACGCGAGATTCTTGATTCACGCGGGTCCCCCACCGTGGAGGCCGAAGTCCGTCTGGCCTGCGGCATCTCGGCGCGCGCCTCGGTCCCTTCGGGCGCATCGACCGGCGAGAACGAGGCTCTTGAACTGCGCGACGGCAACAAGGCCCGCTACGGCGGCAAAGGCGTGTTGCACGCCGTCGCGAACATTGACACCGTCATCGCCATAGCCGTCACCGGCATGGACGCCACGGATCAGGCCGCCCTTGACCGCCGCATGATTGAGCTGGACGGCACGCCCGCCAAATCCCGCCTCGGGGCCAACGCCCTGTTGGCCGTCTCGCTGGCCGCCGCGCGCGCCGCCGCGCGCGCCGCCGGGAAACCCCTCTACCGCTATCTCGGTGACGAAAAGGCCTGTGTGCTTCCCGTACCGATGATGAACATCGTCAACGGAGGCGCACACTCCGACGCGCCTGTGGCCTTTCAGGAATTCATGATCCGCCCGCACGGGCTACCCTGCTTCCGGGAGGCGCTGCGTGCCGGCGCGGAGATCTTCCACGCCTTACGCAGCAGCCTCAAAAAGCGCAACCTGTCGACCGCCGTGGGTGACGAGGGCGGTTTCGCTCCGGCCTTCGCCAGCGCGGAAGACGCCATCGAAACCATCCTTCAAGCCGTCGCGACCTCAGGCTACAAACCGGGTCATGCCGGACAGGGCGGGCAGGTTTCGCTCGCGCTGGACTGCGCGGCCTCGGAGTTTTTCACGGACGGCCTATACGATTACGGCTGTTTCGAGACTCCCGCACGCGGGGCTAAACACACGCCGGCTCAACGCGACCCTGCCGCACAGATCGATTACCTCGCCGAGCTCGCCTCGCACTATCCGATCGACTCCATTGAGGACGGCATGTCCGAGCGTGACTGGCCCGGGTGGATCCAACTCACGCAACGTCTCGGCAAGACGTGTCAACTGGTGGGCGACGACCTGTTTGTCACCAACGTGACGTTCCTCCGGCGCGGCATCAGCGAGCACGCCGCCAATGCGGTGCTCATCAAACTCAACCAGATCGGCACGCTGACCGAAACGCTCGACGCCATCCGCCTCGCCCATGAGTCGGGTTATGCGTCCGTCGTCTCCCACCGTTCCGGCGAGACCGAAGACACCTTTATCGCCGACCTCGCGGTCGCCACGGGCTGCGGACAGATTAAAACCGGCTCGCTCTCGCGTTCCGAACGTGTGGCCAAATACAACCGTCTGTTGCGGATTGAAGAGGCGCTCGGCCCCGCCGCACGCTATGGTCACACCTGAAGCCTGCCGCCCTCGCCGATTCCAGCCACGGGTTTCTCGCCGCCGTCATCGGCGGGCGCGCTGAAAGGCATCGCAGAGTTAAACGTGTTTGGCCGCGTTGCGAACCACCTGAGTGTGCATACGCTCGTCAAACACATCGATGTGCCGGCCCACGTTCATCATCGTGCCGACGGCAAAAAGGGCGGAGATCAGATTGGTGCCGCCGTAACTGATGAATGGCAAGGCCAGTCCTTTGGTGGGGAGGCAGCCGGTCACCACCCCGATGTTGATGGCAGCCTGTAACACCAGCAACAACGTCATCCCGAACGCCAGCAGACGTCCGAGCCGGTCCGGCGCGCGCAGGCTGATGAGAATGCCGCACGCCAGAAGCACCGCATAGGCCAGCACCACCGCAATCGAAAACGTGAAGCCGAACTCTTCGCCGCCGATCGCGAAAATAAAGTCGGTGTGCGCCTCGGGCAAGTAGTTGTATTTCCGGATGCTCTGATTAAAGCCCACGCCCCACGGGCCGCCATTCTTGAAAGCGAGGATCGCCTGCTGCAACTGGTAAGCCGCAGACCCTTCGCCGTGCCACCACTCGATGATGCGCTTCATGCGGTTGGCGTTCGAGAAGACGAACGCGCCCACAACCGAAGCCCCCGTCAGCCCCAGCGTCGCCAGATGCCAGAGCCGCGAGCCGGTCACAAACATCATGAGGCCGCCGATAACGGCCACAACACAGGTCGCGCCAAAATCCGGCTCCATCACCAACAGCCCCACCAGCAGGGCCAGTCCGGCGACGGGGAAAGCCGCGCCCTTCCAAAACTGACGCACGCGCCAGCCGATGCGGTCCATCCAGACGCCCATCGCAATCACGGTCAGAATCTTGGCAAACTCGCTCGGCTGCATGCGTAACGGGCCAAGATGGAGCCAGCGGTAGCTGCCTTTGACCTTGCCGCCGATCCCGGGACAGAAGACCAGCAACAAGGCGATCACCACCAAGACATAGACGCCGATCGAGAGGATGGGTGTCTCTTTCCACCAATGGTAATCAAACCAGCTGACGGCAAAAACCAACACGGCCGACAAGGCGAGCCATAACAACTGACGTTTAACAAAATAGTGCGGGTCGGCATACAAGCCTTGAGCCCGCACTGCACTGGCCGTCGCCAGCAACACAATCCCTAAACTCAGAAGAATGACTACCGTCAGAGCCAATGTAGTCAGTGTCTTGCGCATAGCGCCTTCCGAGAGTTACTGAGCCGCGCCGGGAATCTTCAGCACGGTGCCCGCCTTCAGCTCGGTGGAGGTCAGGTTGTTCAGCGCTTTCAGATCGCTCGGGCTGACGCCCCAGCGGATCGCGACGGCATAGAGGTCCTCGCCCTCTTTGACCGTGTACGTCTGGGTGCTGCTGTCGGCAACAGGCGTAGCCGGCGCATCGATCTTCACCGGCGACACCTCGGCCACAGGCGGAGGCGCCGTAACCGGGAGGGTCTCAGGCGTCGCGTTGGAAACCACATTCTTCGGGGTGACGATCTTCGGGGCGTCTGTCTTCGGGGCGTCTGTCTTCGGGGCGGAAGCCGGGGCAGCCTTCGGGATGCCGCCCGTCGCCTGGGGCGTCTTCTTCGCCCCCACGATCTTCAGCTTCTGGCCAACCGAGATGCGGTCGCTCTTCAGTCCGTTCGCCTCGCGCAACGCCGCGGTCTTGATGCCGTGCTTGTGCGCAATCACGGAGAGAGAATCGCCGCTCTTCACGACATAGGTCGTCATCGGGCCTGACGCCGCAGGACTGGAACTTTTAGGCGCGGAGATTTTTGGCGCACTTGTTTTCGGCGTGGACGTTGGCACATGTCGGGCTTTGGAAACATCCACCTGACCCGGCAATTGGATCACTTGGCCCACGCGCAGCTTCTTCGCGTCGAGACCTGGGTTCACCGCCATGACATCCTGCCAGCGCAGACCGTACTTGTACGCGACCGTCGTGATCAGATCACCCTTCTGGATCGTGTACGGCGTAGTGATCTGAACGGCCGGCAATTCAATCGGCGCGGTTTCGACGGGGGGCATGTTGGTCGTCGTCTCGACGGGCGGAGGCTCACCACCGGGCACCGTCGGTATGGTCGGATCCGCCTTCTTGCCTCCGCTAAACATCCCGCAGCCCTGCAACAGGAGGCAACCTGCCACCAGATTGACACCTACAACAACACGAATGGTTTGATAATTCATTGTATCTCCTTGTCCTTCTTGCCCTCAGAAAAGAAACGCTCAGAGATCCGCAACCGCGCGAACCTGTGCAGTGAAACGTTCTCCTCTTTCCCGATAGCTTGTAAATTGGTCGAAGCTGGCTGTTCCCGGTGACAGCAACACGGTTTCGCCGGCTTGGGCCTCCCGCACTGCTTCTGTAACGGCACGTTCAAGCGTACCGCACTCCTCGCAAGGAACCGATGCCGCCCACGCTTGAAACATTTGCCCGGAACAATGTCCAATAAGATATACTTTTTGGGTCGTTCGTGTCAGCAATTCTTTTATGCCGTCGAGATCTTTTTCTTTCAGCAGCCCACCGGCGATCAGTCGGACCGGTTTTCGAACCATCCGTAAGGCCGCCGCCATGGCGGTCAGGCTGGTTGCCTTGGAGTCATCCACAAAACACACGCCCTGTTTGCTCTCCCCCACCTTTTGTACCCGGTGCGCTAACGGCTGGAACGCCACCAGCCCCTGTTCGATCTGCGCGTCACTCAGGCCGGCGTAACGCAACGCGGCGGCGGCGGCGGCCGCCGCCAAGCCCAAAATCTCGTTGTCGAACCATGTGCCCGCCATTGCGATCTTGCAGAGCCGCCCGTCGAGCATGCCCCGCACCGCATGATTCGCATACACCCAGTCGCATCCCGCGTCCGCGCCGAACCGCACCCGCGTGATCCCCTCCGGCACACGCCCTTCATCGTCGAGGTGCGAGGGCAATAACGCGCATCCCCCGCGACGCAGGGAGGTGAACAGTTTCAGCTTGAGCGCCTTGTACTCAGCCATATCGGCATGGCGATCCAAGTGATCGGCTTGAAGATTCAGCAGGATCGCAAGGTCAGGGCTGAACGTCGGCGAGTGCTCCATCTGAAACGAACTCACCTCCGTCACCGCCCACGCCAGATCCGGCTTCTCCAGTACCAGCCGACAAAGCGGGATGCCGTAGTTGCCAGCGGGCGAAGCCGTCCTGCCCGCAAGCGCCAAAGTGTCCGCGCACAATTTGACAACCGAGCTTTTTCCCTTGCTTCCGGTCACCGCCAGAATCTTTCCCTGCCAGTAACAACCGCCTAATTCCAACTCGGAGATCATCGGGATGTTGCGGTTGCGGCACTTCTCCACCCACGGATGGCGCATCGCAAACGCGGGGCTCACCACACACACATCGAAGGCCTCTTGCGGCAGCGCGCCCCCGCCGAAGACCACGCGCCCGCCAGCCTGCCGCACGCGTTCCGCCGCCGCCGCCCTGTTCGTTTCGTCACCCTCGTCGATCACCCATACGCGGCCGCCACGCGCCAGCAGCAGCAGCGCCGCAGCCTCGCCGCTCACGCCGGCGCCCAACACCAACGCGTTCGCCCGATCATACTGGCAGGTCATCAAGAATCCGCTCCAATCTCATGCCGCGCGACGCTTTGAGCAACACGCAGTCTCCCGGCTTTAAAAAATTCTTCAGGGCGGCGGAAGCCGCAGCCACCTCTTTAAAACAGCTGACCCGCGAAGCGGCGTACCCCGCCCTCACCGCCTCATCGACCACATAGCGTTCCGTATCCTGGCCCACCGCCATCAGGTTGTCGGGAGACACCTCCGCCACGCACCGACCCACTTCGCGGTGCAACGCTTCCGCATGGGCGCCCAACTCGAGCATGTCTCCCAACACCACGATGCGGCGTCCGCCGCACGGCAGTCTCATGAAGGTCCGCAACACCGCCACCATGCTTTGCGGATTGGCGTTGTAGGCGTCGTTCACAAAGGTCGCGCCGCCCCGCGTCGAAACGTCCCATCGCATCCTCGGCAACGACAGGTTCAAGAGTGCCTGCGCCGCTCCCTGCGCCGGCACGCCCGCCGAACACGCCGCCGCAAAGGCCAACAGCAGGTTAGAGGCGTTGTGCTCGCCCGGCAGCCCGCTGCGCAACACGGTCCGCACGCCAGTCGCCCGTTCGATGACCCGGATCGTACCGTTCAGCAGATCCAGCACCTCGCCACAGAAATCCGCGTCCGAGGTTGCCAACGAGGTCGTGACCACCGGCGCGTTGGACAACTCCGAGAGAAGTCCGAAACAGCTTGTTTCTTTACAGAGTACAGCAAATCCGTTACGAGGTAAAGTGTGGAGCAAGGCGCCCTTCTCGCGTGCGATCGCTTCGACAGAACCGAAATGCTCGATGTGCGCACACCCGATGCTCGAGAGTATGGCCGCACGCGGCTGGAGCATTTCGGCGAGCCGTGCGATCTCGCCCGGATGGTTTGTCCCCACCTCGAAAATGCCGAACGCCGTATCGGAGGGCATGGACAGCAGACTCAACGGCAAGCCGATCTCATTGTTCAGATTCCCCTGCGTGGCACAGACCGTGCCGCCAGCGGCGAAAAACGCCGCCGCCATCTCTTTGGTCGTCGTTTTGCCGGAGCTGCCGGTAAGCCCCACGACGAAAGCGCGGCTCTGCCGCCGCCAGGCGCGGGCCGCGTCGCTTAGCGCCTGCCGCGTGTCGCGCACACGGATGAGCGGCCACGCCGCCGCCGCGAGAGGGGCCTGCCACAAGGCCTCAACTAACGCCGCCACCGCACCCGCGCGCAAGGCCTGCCCCACAAAGTCGTGGCCGTCGAAACGCTCGCCGCGCAAGGCCACGTACAGGCACCCCGGAGTCAGTTTACGCGTGTCTTGCGTGACCCCGCAGAAGGTCGGCGGCACCGCTTGCGGTTCGCCGGACACCCACTCCGCAAAGGCCTGCAGCCCTATGATCGGCACCCTGTTTTCCACGTCATACCCCGTCTTGCGCCTCTGCCCGGATCCTGTCCGCCTCTTCGATCACCACCTGCCGGTCATCGAACGAGACGGTCCGCCCCGCCAGCTCCTGAAACGACTCATGCCCTTTGCCCGCCACCACCACCACATCGCCTGCCACCGTTCCCAGCAACGCGTGGCGGATCGCCGCCCGCCGGTCCGGTTCCACAGCATACGACGTCCCTTCAGGCACGCCCGCCAAGATCTCCCCGATGATCGCCGTCGGCTCTTCCATGCGCGGATTGTCGGAAGTGATCACCAATCGGTCCGCCAACGCCGCACAGGCGCGGCCCATCAGCGGGCGCTTTTTGCGGTCACGGTCACCCCCGCATCCAAACACCACCGTCAGGCGGCCGGGCGTCATCTCGCGCAGGGTGGTTAACACATTCGCCAGCGCGTCATCCGTGTGGGCGTAATCCACGAACACGGTGGCCGGGCACGCCGCTGGCACACGTTCCAGCCGACCCCAGCGCGGCTGTGCCGCTTCCAGCGCCGACACCACGGCCTCCGGAGCAACCCCCGCCTCCAAAGCCAAACCCGCCGCGCACAGCATATTCGCAATGTTGTAGCGCCCCGCCAAATGGACGCGCACGGGCCAACGCTGACCGTCCGTCGTCACGAGCACGAAGCGGCTGCCATCGGGGGTGAGCACGATCTCTCCGGCTCGCAAGTCCGACGTTTGGGAGAACCCGCACGTCACGAGCTTGAGCGGCAACGTCTTGAGATACGCCGCCATGCGCTCACCGTAGCCGGCATCGCAAAAGCAAACCGCTGGCGCGCCGGGATTCTCGCGGGCGAGCTGTGCGAAAAGCCTCTGTTTCGCTTCGAAATACGCCTCCATCGTGACATGATAATCGAGATGATCCTGTGACAGGTTCGTGAAGGCCGCACCCGCGAACCGGACACACGCCACCCGCTGTTGATCCAGCGCGTGGGACGAGACTTCTATCACCGCCGCGTCACACTTCGCATTCTGCATCGCAGCCAACAGGCTCTGAAGTTCACAGGCGTCGGGCGTCGTGCGTGTCGCAGGGATCTCGCGGCCATTGTACTCGACCTTCACCGTCGTCAACAGGCCGGGATTCCGCCCCCCCGCACGCAGCATCTCGCGCAGCAGCCAGGCCGTGGTCGTTTTGCCGTTGGTGCCGGTAATCCCGTAGACGTGCAACGTGCGCGCGGGCCAGCCGTTGAGCGCGGAAGCGAGACAGGCGAGGGCACGTCGCGCGTCTTTCACCAGAATCAGGTTTTTGGCGCAATCGCCCAGCGGCGTCTCCGAGACGACTGCCACCGCACCCCTCGCAAGCGCCGCACCCGCATATTTGCCGCCCTCGTCGCGGCTGCCCGTGATCGCCACAAAAAGATCGCCCGGTTTGACGCGGCGCGAATCGCACTGCACGCCGCTGAAAGTGACCCCCGGCACCTTGTCCACCATCAGCTCTGTCCATTCAGGAATATCCGAAAACTTCATGCTTGATCCTTCCCGGCGTCTGCCGGTTGCAGGGCCTCTCTAAACTCAGGGTTGCGCGGGTTCAGCCCCCTCCACTTCGAGAGGCAGGTCGGGCGGCACCTCGAGATACCGCGCCGCCGCCGCCGCAATCTTCGCAAAAACAGGTGCCGCGACAAAACCGCCCATGTGCTGCGGACGCGGACGCTCCACAGAAACCAACACACAAAACACCGGGGCCGACCCCGGTACCAACCCGACGAACGACGCATAGTAGTCGGTACTCGAATATCCACCGGGCACCGCCTTCTGCGCGGTTCCCGTCTTGCCCGCGATCGAATAGCCAGGCACGGACGCACGTTTGCCGGTGCCGCCCTCTTCAGTCACCCCCACCAGCATCTCGCGCACCGCACGCGCCACGGCAGGCCGCACGGGACGTCCCAGCACATTCGCCTTGGCCTGAAAGATCATCTCGCCACTGGACGACACGATCTTATCCACAAGGTAGGGTTGCATCAGCACGCCGTCATTCGCCAACGCGGCATAGGCGTTGACCATCTGTAATCCCGTTACCGCCACGCCTTGTCCGATCGGCACGCGGGTCGCCTTGAGCTTGTCCCAGTCCTTGACGTGTGCGAGGATGCCTTTCTCTTCGCCCGGCAGTTCGATCCCCAACTTACTGCCAAAGTTGAAAGCCCGCAAATAGGCGTCCAGACGCTTGTCACCCAGCATGAGGCCGATTTTAGCACAGGCGATGTTGCTGGACTTCTTCAACGCCGTGCTCACCGAGACGCGCCCGGTGACATGGTCATGCAACGGCTTGCCCGCATAGAACCAGACCCCCTCTCCCGCGTCGATGGGCGTATCCGGCGTAACAATCTTCTCGTTCAGTGCGGCGGCCACGGCGACGGCTTTCATAATCGAGCCCGGCTCATACATAACCGCGATGGCATTGTTGCGCCAAACGTCCAGGGTCTCCTCGTTATAGTTTTCCGGTTCAAAGTCGGGATAGGAGGCCATCGCCAGAATCTCGCCGGTCTTGACCCGTTCCACAATCGCCCAGCCGCTGGTCGCCTGAAACTTCTCGACCACCTCTTTGATGGCCATCTCCACCTCGTACTGGATATTGTGATCGAGCGTCAGGTGCACATCGGCCCCGAGAATCGGGGAAACAAAGGCCGTGCGGCGGCTCCAGATCTCGCGGCGGCCGGCATCCTTCTCGCTCTCGATGAACCCGTCCGTGCCGGTCAGGTAGCGGTTGAACTGCTGCTCGACTCCCGCCCCGCCCACACCCATGTCGTTGACAAACCCCAAGACATGCGACATGCGGCGGCCCTGCGGGTAAGACCGGATGACATGCTCTTCGGATCCGATACCGCTGATGTGCTTGGCATCTCCCAGCAGGGCAAAGACCCGGTCATTGTCCGAGATGCCCAGTTTGATGTACCGCGAATCGGTCTGGCTGAAGTTAGCCAACACGTCGGCTTCTTTGAGGTTCAGGCTGTCGGCGACGGTCTTTGCGATCTGACGCTTGCTGTGCTCTTTCTTAACCGCCTGTGGATCCTGATAGAACTGACGCACAGGCAGGCTCACCGCCATGGGGAACTGATTGCCGTTACAGTCAAAGATGCGCCCGCGCAATCCCAACAGCGTGCGCTTGTATTCGCGTGTAAGCTTGGAATGGTTGGCGAGATGTAGAAACCCCAGCTTCACTCCTAGCCCGCCGAGCGCCAGAAAGAGCATGGCGGCAACAATCCAGATGCGTATCTGCACGCCGCGTTCATGCATGGCATCCCGTCACCTTCCCGCTACGGCGCTCACCTCGGATTGGCCTTGGCCACCCGCTCGCTGGCGTTCCGGTTCCGCTGGAACCTCATGACCGAAAGCTGCCCGGCCAGCGGCACGCCGACCCCATCCATCCGCACCACCTGTTCCGGAGTGGGATAACTCATCGCAATGCCATGCTGCAACATGGCCTGTTCCAGCTTTTCAGGCGTCTTCTTCTCGTTCCAGCGTGCCTCTTCACGCACACGCTCGTTTTCGAGGGCCGCATACTTCTGTTCGTACTTGCGGATCTCCTGGCCAAGCATCGCACTTTTGGAGTCCATGAACCAGTAACCCAGAACCAAGGTCACCAGCAACACAATGATGCCTGCCACCCAACGCGGCAGCACCCTGACCTGTAACTGTCTCTTGCGATTTCGTCTCATTGATCACCCTTCCTGTGGGTTGTGCCAATTCCTGTTCAAAACCGTACGGCCTCACTTTTCCTTGCTGCGACGTTGCTCCGGCACCTCGCACCGCTGAACCACCCGCAGTTTCGCCGTTCTCGCACGCGGGTTGGCCGCAACCTCGTCCGGCCCCGCCTCTAGCGGATGCCGCGTCACCTTCGTCACCGCCGGCCACACGCCTTCCCAACGCTCACCACCCTGTTGCAGCGACACCCATTTGCCGGCATGCGCCACGAAACACTGCTTCACCCATCGGTCCGTCAGACTCTCGAACGTGATCACCGCCAGCCGCCCACCCGGCTTGAGCAGTCGCAAGCCCTCTTCGACGGCCTGCTCCAGTTCTTCCAGTTCGCGGTTCACCGCCATCCGCAGGGCCTGAAACACGCGCGTCGCAGGATGCCGCGGCCCCTTCCTGCCACCCAGCACCTCGCTCACCACCTCGGCCAACCTGCCGGTCGTCACGATCGGGCGCTTCGCCTGTTCCCGCATGATCGCCTGCGCGATCCGCCGCGCCTGGGGCTCCTCCCCCAAGCGCCTCAGAAGGTCTGCAAGGGCCTGTCCATCCAGCCGTGCCAGCAGGGCGGCGGCCGACTCCCCCTGCGTCGGATCCATGCGCATGTCTAAGGGCCCTTCCAACCGGAAACTGAACCCCCGTCCGGGTGTGTCGAACTGCTCCGAAGACACGCCCAGATCCAGCAGCAGGCCGTCCACGACCGCAAACCCATTCGCCTCTGCCAGATGCCGAAGCTCGCCATGGGCCCCATGCACCAGCACCTGGTCGCCAGACAACACGGCCAGCCGCGTGGCCGCGCGCTTAAGGGCTTCCGTGTCCCTGTCAATGCCCAGCAGACGACCGGCAGGCCCCGCGCGCTTCAAAATCTCAAACGCGTGACCCCCTCCGCCCAACGTTCCGTCAATGTAACTGCCACCGGGCACAACCGCCAAGGCCTCCACGGTTTCCTGCAGCAACACCGACAGGTGCATAGTCCCTCCAGACAAACCCTCACAAAAAAACCGCGCGTCAGCATGTAAAGCCCGCAAGCCGCGTCCGTATTCCCAACATGGCGTTCATGTCCGCGCTACCCATCCCTTGTCAATCCGCGCGGCCACCTCCCGCGCATCCTGCACCTAAAACTCCAGAACCTCGCACGCCTCGGCCAACTTGAGCTGGTCGATGACCTCTTCGTCGAGCCGCAACGTCGGCGACCAGAGCTGGACACGGTTCATCGCGCCGATCATCACGACTTTGTCGGTCAACTGCGCAAACGCCAGCAACTTGTCCCGAATCCGAATGCGCCCCTGCACATCCAGCAGAACCTGCTCGGAGTTCTCGCCGAACACCCGCACCGCCACACTCGACTTCTTGTCAAACAGCGCACGCTGCCGCTGCTTCTCAAGACGCCCCTCCATCTCTGCGGGCGGGATCAGGTTCAAACACTTCTCGTTCGGGTCAGGAATCACGTACACGTACGACGGGGCCCCCATCAGGTCACGCCAGCCAGCAGGCACGGTCAGCCGCTTCTTGGGATCCATCGCATGCTCGAACCGTCCGACCAGAAGCCCCGACCCAGTCGTCGTCACCGCACTCTGTCCACTCGTCATCGCCATAGCTTGACCTTTTGTGACATTATTCAACACCTTGACCCACCAAAAGTCAATGCGAAAAACGCCTTTTTGAAGCCTGGATAAAACTACATAAGTATATTAATAATAAGTATTTATAACTATTATACTAAAATCTTATTAAAAATAACTCACCTTTTTCTGGGTTCAGCACCCTCTGATATTCCTTTCTCCCCACCCAAAAAATTAAAACTTCTTCTTGGTGTCCCTTCCGCTTTGTGTTTCAATCGTCTCCATCGTATCACTCGCCTCGCTTAGAGGCTGGCAGGAGCTGTCATGCAAACAACTATTAGCGGCACCCTGGTTGACCCGGTCAAGAAAAAAAGTTACGGCGCACGCCTGACCCTCTCCGAACAAGGCACCCTCGCCGCCATCACCCCTGACAACTCGCCCGATCCCGTTTATATCCTGCCCGGCTTTGTCGATTCTCACGTGCACATCGAGAGCTCCATGCTGACGCCCGCCGCCTTCGCACGCGCCGCAGTCGTCCATGGCACCCTCGCCGCTGTGGCCGATCCACACGAGATCGCCAACGTGCTCGGCGAGGCGGGCGTCGAACTCATGCTGACCCTCGCGAAACAAACCCCCTTTGTTTTCGGGTTCGGCGTCCCCTCGTGCGTACCCGCCACGCCCTTCGAGACCGCCGGCGCAGAGCTCGGCCCCGATGCGGTCGCCCGCCTTCTCGGACGCCCCGGCGTCACCCACCTCGCCGAAATGATGAACGTGCCCGGCGTGCTCAACAAAGACCCCGCCGTCCTCGCCAAACTCGCCGCGGCCCGCAGCCTGGGCTTGCCCATCGACGGCCACGCGCCCGGCCTCACCAGCGCAGGCCTCCAAGCCTATGCCGCCGAGGGTATCACCACCGATCACGAAAGCCTCACCATCGACGAAGCCCGCAAGAAGATCAAGGCAGGCATCAAGCTCCAGATCCGCTATGGCTCAGCCGCACGCCAGTTCGAAGCCTTTATCCCCCTGCTGGCGCGCTACCCCGACATGTGCATGTTCTGCAGCGACGACAAGCACCCGGACGACCTGCTGCGCGACCACATCAACTTCATCGCCGCCGCCGCCTACAAAAAAGGCATTTCGCTCCAAGCCATCCTGCAGGCCGCCTGCGTCAACCCCGTGCTCCACTATAAACTCCCGCTCGGCCTGCTCCAACTCGGCGACCCTGCGGACTTCATGTTGCTCGACGATCTCCAGACCTTCACGCCACGCGAGGTCTGGTTGCGCGGCCAATGTGTCGCACGCAACGGCGTCTCACTCTTGCCCCTAGGCGAGCCCGTCGTGCGGAACAACTTCTCGGCGGCGTTGCTCAAACCCGAGGCTCTGCGCATCCCCGCGCACAAAGAGGGGCCCGTCCGCATCATCGGCGTACACGACGGCCAGCTCATCACCAGCCACCTGTCGGAAACGCCCACCGTGCGCGACGGCTTCGTCGTGGCCGACACCCGCCGCGACATCGCCAAGCTCGTGGTCTACAACCGCTATACGCCCGCCCAACCAGCCGTCGCGCTGGTCAAGGGCTTCGGCCTGAAGCGCGGCGCCATTGCCTCCAGCGTGGCGCACGACTCCCACCACATGATCGCCGTGGGGTGCACCGACGAGGCGCTTGCCGCAGCCATCAACGAGGTGATCATGCGCCAAGGCGGCCTCGCCGTGGCCGATAACAACTTCAAAATATTGACCTCCCTCGCGCTGCCGCTCGCCGGGCTCATCTCGCTCGAACCCGCCGAAGCCGTGGCGCGCGCCTACTCCGACTGCGACCGCCTCGCGAAGCTGCTGGGCTCAACCCTGACCGCGCCTTTCATGACGCTCTCGTTCCTCGCGCTGCCGGTGATCCCGAAACTCAAACTCACCGATAAAGGCCTCTTCGACGGTGAGGCCTTCCAGCATGTCTCGCTCTTCGTCGAAGCGTGACACCCCGCAGAACCGCTGCCGTTCGTGTTCTGGCTCATATCATGATCGCGACCTGACAGTCAGGCGTGCCGTTTTCGCCGGTGGCCTTCCACACGGGCGGCGGCATGACGAGGTGCGGTTGATCAAGCTCGCGGTCGAGGATGAAACGCATGTATTCGCGGTTGTTGAAACCGAGCCGGCGCTTGACTTCGTCGCAAAAGTTGTCGCAAATGTACAAAAAGAAAACGCAAATGTACAACGACAACAAAACGGGCAGGTGCTATACTGAAAACACTCTTCTATCCTTTTTTGGCGGAAGCTCATGATTAAGGAGATCCACATGTTAGGTCGTCGGGCATTTCTTAAAAGCGGCGCTGTTGCTGCGGGTGCGACAGCTTTCTGCGGTACGGTCCAGGCCGCGGAAGCGTGCAATAAGCCCGCCGGAGTCCGTGGCTACAGCTACCGCCTTCCGAAATTCAAAGCGGGTGCGCGCCTGGTTTTCCAGGGCGACTCCATTACCGACATGC
Source organism: uncultured Lentisphaeraceae bacterium (assembly GCA_964643945.1). Taxonomy (GTDB): domain Bacteria; phylum Verrucomicrobiota; class Kiritimatiellia; order RFP12; family UBA1067; genus JAHFSX01. The sequence continues at coordinate 25,628 of CAZXVN010000455.1, forward strand.
TCTGGGGGCGCAATGAGTCAGACCGCAATCATTATCTGGGGCATAGCTATGTCTATTTGATTGCCTCCAGGCTGGGGGTCGACAGGCCGGAAGACAAACTGGAGTTCTTCAACCGCGGGGTTAGCGGCAACGGCATCTCTGATTTGAAGCAGCGCTGGCAGAAGGACGCCATCGAAATGAAGCCTGATCTCCTCAGCGTTCTGGTCGGCGTCAACGATGTCGGCCGGCTGTCGAACGGCGTGACCCCCAAGCAGTGGGAGGACGATTACCGTTATCTTCTTGATGCCAGCCGCAAGGCAACCCCCGATCTGAAGCTCGTGCTGCTAGACCCCTTTGTCCTGGCTTCCGGGCGGCTGGCGAATGCCGGCGAATACACGAAATGGCGCGAGAAGATCGATCTCATGACGCCTGTTGTCGCGCAGCTTGCCAAGGACTACAGCGCCGTGCATATCAAGACTCAGAGTGTTTTTGATGCCGCCGCCAAGGAGGTCTCTCCAGAGCACTGGATCTGGGATGGCGTTCATCCGCTGCCGCAAGGCCACGAGCTGATCGCGCGCAATTGGCTGGAGGAAGTCAGCGCCCGCTGGAATAAAGTTTAGGACGTCACGCACGTTCACCTGAAAGCGGCCCGGTTGGCGTTCTGTCCGTTGTGATGGAGGAGATCGGAAGAGCACACGT
>CAZXVN010000456.1:0-8440 GCA_964643945.1 uncultured Lentisphaeraceae bacterium
GCAGGCGGGCGATCTGGCGGCCGGCGACTGGCAGGCGGTGCCGGGGCTGGGCGCGGTGGCGGGCGCGGGCCAGGCCGTTACCTATACCAACCGGCTCGACGGGTCGGGCCGCCGCTTCTTCCGCGGCCGCGTCTGGCTGGAACCGTGAACACAGGGTTCGGGGTTCAGGGTTCGGGGTTCAGCGTTGGACGTTCAGCGTTGAGCGTTTGAACTCTCACTCTTACTCGTATCGCGCGCTCTTCCCCCCGTGTATAATCCATGACATTGTCACGGATTGAACGCGGCGGAAAGACGGTGTGATATACTGCGCATGTAATCAAGGGGGGAAGAAGAGCATGCGTACACGACACAAACTTCAAATCACGTTCACCGTTCTCGCGCTGGCTTGCGCCTGGCAGTCGGCCTTAGCCCAGGCCGTGCTGATCCCGCCGGAGAAGATCGAACAGGTCAAGGCGGAGTGGCAGAAAAAAGCGCATGGGCGCCCGGTGGTGGTGAACTGGCTCTATATGAGCGTCCGCAGCAACCAGGATCCGCAGCCCGGCCTGACAGGCGAGCCCATGTTCAAGAATTTCGTCGCCAGCGTGGAACTCGCGAAGAAACACAAAATCCCCACCACGTTCATGTTCGAGCACCAGACGCTGATCGACCCGCGCTTCCGCGAATACATGATCCGCGAAATGAAGAACGATCCGCTGATCGAGCCGGCCATGAACATGCAGTTCGGCCAGGAGTTGGTGGAAAAAGCGGGGATGAAGTGGCGGGGCGAGCGTTATGTCTGGGACCCGGCGCCGAGCATTTCCTACCCCAGCGGGTTTTCTCCCAAGGAACGCGAGAAACTGACGGACTTGTATATGGCGGACTTCAAGGAGATCTTCGGGCGCTATCCGAAAACCGCCGGAGCCTGGGTGGTGGACACCTACACGTTGCGTTACGTGAAGGAGAAGTACGGGGTGATCGCCTCGGCGGAGTGCCCGGACCAGTGGCGCACCGACTTCTACACGCTATGGGGCGCCCCCCAGAACACGCCCTACGTGGTTTCGCGCAACAACGCCTACATGCCCGCGCAGACCAAAAAAAACTCTCTGGGGGTTGTGATGTTCCGCATGACGGGCGGGGTGGAGCCGATCCATCATTACGAAGGCGGCACGGCCACCTACCCGTTTTGTTCGATGCAGATGCCCTCGCTGTTCATCAGCGCCGGACGTTACGCCGAATGGTGGCTGAACATGCTCGCCGAAACGCCCCTGTCCATCGGCAGCATCACGCCGGGAACGGAAACGGCCTGGATCAATACGGAAAGCCTCAATGATCTCCAGCGCATGGTCGTCCAATACCGCGATCTCGGGCTGCTGAAGACAGAAACGCTGAGCCAGACGGCGGAAGCGTTCTTGAAGGATTACACCCTGACGCCTCCAGGTGCTGAAAATGCGCTGGAGGATTGCAAGGACACCTTCACCCCCGCCACGGGCTGGATGGTGAAACATGTCAAGGAATTCGTGGACAACAATCTGAAGGAGCAGCCGGCGGTCAACGCGAAGATCGTGGCGAACCTGCCCAAGGTGATGAACTGGGACGTCCCCCGCAAGGCGACGTGGTATTCAAGCCGCTACTACCGCTGCGGGCTGCTGTGGGAGGGCGACGAGTTCCGGCTGCGCGACCTTTACCTCTACGACGAAGACGTTCCCGATTCCTATCTGAGCCAGGCATGCCGGGCCTCCGACAATGTGTTCATGGCGATGCCCGTGATGGACGGCATGCAGTGGAGCTCGATCGCCGACGGCAAGATGGCGGGCATCCGGCTGGTCGCAATCAACCCCGACGGCTCCCGCGAACCGCTCAAGGCCGGGACGCCGAAACTCGAAACGCCGGATAACAAAACAATGATTGTCACCTTTCCGCTGACTGCCGGTGGCGATGCGAAGATCACGTTTGACGAGGAAGCCGCGACCTTCGAAGTGGGTGGCAGCGCCGCACCAAAGAACTGGGCAATGGAACTGACTTGGCATCGTCCGGCCCAGGCGTTCTGGAACAAAATCACTCCCCCAGAGCAGGGAGCCAACGTGGACTTTTTCAAAATCTCCAAAGTGGAGCCACAGGCGTTGACCTACACCTGGTCGCCCCCGACCACGCTGCACCAGCCGGAAATCGGCTTGCCACGTTCGACCTACACCTACGCGGTGAAAGCGGCGGCGGGAACGTTCTCGCAACTGGCAGAGCGCGTGGTGCTGATCACGCCCGCCTTCGGCAAGGTCAAACTCAACATGGCGGTCAAGGCCAAGGAAGCTACATGAGAACAAACGCCGTCTTGCTGATCATCCTGGCCTGTTTGCCGGTCCTTCCGATCCGGGCCGCCCAGGCGAGCGACTCCTGTACGATCATGCTTTCCAACACCGCGTCCGTGCAGGAGCGGTTCGCTGCCCGGGAGATCCGCCGCTATGCCTTTTTGCGGACGGGGATCCTGCCCGAAATCAAAGCAGCCGGACAGATCCCCGCAGGTCAGAGAGGGATTGTTATCGGCGTGGCGGGCAGTGAATGGCTGAAGCCTTTTGCCGCGTCGCTGCCCAGCCAACTGGGCGTGCAGGAGTATACCCTGAAATCTTCGGCTTCTGAGAAGCAGGAGCGGCTGTTGATCGCCGGCGGCTCGCCCGTGGCGTGCCTTTACGGGGCGTATGAGTTTTTGGAAAGCCTGGGCATCCGCTTCTATCTGCATGGCGACACCATTCCGGACGGCAGGACGGAGCTCGGGTTGAGCGGCTTCGACCGCGTGCGTCGGCCGCTGTTCGAGGTCCGGGGCATCCAGCCGTTCCATGACTTCGCCGTCGGTCCCGACTGGTGGGATGAGGACGACTACAAGCTGCATATCGCGCAACTGGCCAAGATGCGGATGAACTTCATCGGCCTGCACACGTATCCCGACGGCAAGCCCTACGCCGAGCCGACGGTCTGGATCGGCCTGCCTCAGGATGTCGAGGCGGACGGGAAGGTGAAAGCAAGTTATCCGTCTGCCTATCAGAACACCTTGAGCGGGGGCTGGGGCCACGCCCGCAAGCCCACCAGCCAATTCGCATTGGGGGCGTCGCAGGTGTTCGAACGGGACGACTTCGGCTCGGAAGTCATGGCCGGCCTATGTCCGCGGCCGCAGACACCGGAACAGTGCAACGAACTTTTCAACCGCACGGGACGGATGTTTGAAGGGGCCTTCAAGCTGGCCAGCCTGATTGGGGTGAAGACCGCCGTCGGCACCGAAGCACCCATAACCGTGCCTCAAAGTCTCAAGGATCGCTTGTCGGAAAAGCGTCCTGAAGCCAATAAAGAAATGCCTGAGTGCGTACTGGCGGGGCCTGCCAGCTCAACGGCGGAACACACGGTCGACGTTCCCGGGGCGGACGAACCAGCGGTCTATCAATCGGTGCGCTACGCCTTGGAGAAATACATATTTCACCTGCCGAACGGCAGCTACAACGTGGAGTTACGTTTCGTCGAGCACTGGAAGAACGCCGCAGAGCTGCGGGTCTTTACCGTGTCCCTTCAATCCCGGGTGGTGCTCGAACATTTTGATGTCTTCAAGCAAGCCGGCAAGGGCCGGCCCCTGAATTGCAGCTTCAAGGATGTGGCTGTGGAGAATGGCAAGCTGGTCATCGGCTTTACGCCGGAGATTGAGCATCCCGCGATCGCCGGGATTATCATCCGTGGCAAAGACTATCTCAAGAAGATCAACTGCGGCGGCCCGGCGTTCAAGGACTGGCAAGCCGACCCGCCCCAGATGAAGGGCGACACGACCTATCAGCCCAATGACGGCGAGTTGCTGCAGATTTACGAAGGCATCTTCAGCCGGATCATGAAAACCCACAAGCTGGACTATTACTGGCTCTGGGCTGCGGAGACCGAAGCGGTGAACTACCCGTCCCTGCTCAAGGAGTTGCGGCTCGCCCGCCAGGCGTTGCGCAACCTCGGGGATCCGTTCTGCTTGGCGATCTCCGGCTGGGGCAACATCGGGGAATCGTTCCGCCATCTGGATCGCGACCTGCCCAAGGACATCGTTTTCAGCAGCCTCGGCCCCGACGGCGGCCGCGACCCGGTCGATCCCGCCTACAAGGAGCTGAAGCGCCCCAAGTGGACCATTCCGTGGTTCGAGAATGACGGAGAATTCTTGGGAGCGGTGCTCAAGGTGGGCTGGATGCGGGCAGATGCCAAGCTGGCCCGCGATTACGGCTGCACCGGATTGATCGGCCTGCAATGGCGGACCCAGCCGGTCTCCCTGCAGGCCGCGGCTCTGGCGCAAGCGGGCTGGAATCAGCAGGAGTGGCGTGACTTCCGCAGTCCCTTGCCCATCCCGCTGGCTGAAGGCGAGGGGGCGGTCGGAGGCAGCAATACGGGCTATTTGCGTTATACGCGTTTCCATGATCCTGAAAAACAGCAGCCCCAGTTGCTCATCTCAACCCTCTATGGCGGCAAGGGCGAGGAATCGATCTACCGCTATGGCCGGCAGGGGATGAGCGCATACAAATTCAAAGTGCCTAACGGAAGTTACAAGGTCGCATTGAAGTTTTGCGACTGGGCGGCATCAAAGCCGGGCCAGCGGGTTTTCGACATCAAGCTCCAGGGACAGCCGGTGGAGTCCAAGTTAGACGTGCCCGGCCGTGCGGGGGGGCTGGCCCATGTCCTGGTGACCGAGTATTCCGACATCAAGGTGGCAGATGGGCAGATGGTGATCGACTTCGTCCCGAACCCCTCCGCGCCGATCATCAACGGCATCGTGATCGAGCAGACGGATGGAAAGTATGTCCGCAAAGTCAACTGCGGCGGGCCGCCCTTTGCCGATTATGCCGGGGAACAGTACCGCCGCGATGTGACCGGCGACTTTTATCTCGATTTTGCCCGCACGGAGTTCGGCGAGGAGGTGGCCCGGGAAGCCGCCCAGTTGCTGGAGACGTGGGACAGTTGGCTCCCCTGGGTGTCCGAGTGGGGTCCGGGAGCGGCGGAGCCGGATGACCGACCCTCGGCCGATGCCCAGAAGGAGATCGCCTTTATCGACGCATTCGTCGCTCTCGGCGATCGCGTCAAGGGACCGGGCGCCAAGGCCCGCTTTGCTTATTGGGCGCATTTGCTGCGCTATCATCAGGCGGTGACCCGCTTCAACTGTGCGTGGGGCAACAAGCTGCCGCGCGAAGAGCTGCTGGCGGCCCTGCGCGACGTGTACAGCCACCTCTTTCCCATGATCGGAACCAAAGGCGGCCTAGGGCAGATCGCCCATTGGGAGCAACTGGTGTTGGGGACGGAAATAGCGGCAATCGCAGGCAACACAAGTCTGCAGGCGCCCCTAGAGTACCAAGGCCCGACCCTGCTCTTGAATCCATGTCCCAAGACCACCCTGATGGCGGAGGAAGGCCTTCGCATCAAGGCCCTCTATCTTGATGCCGCCCCGCCCAAGAAAGTGTCTGTCTTCTGGAAGCCGCTCGGCGGAAAGACCTTCCAAACCCGGCCGCTGACGCATGTGGCCCGTGGCGTTTACCAGGTGCTTCTGGACAAGCACGACGTGGGGCAAGGGGAGATAGAATACTACCTCCAGGCGGAAACGGCTGCTGGAACAACGTTGACTTGGCCGGCCACGGCGCCCCAGCGGAATCACACCGTCATTGCGATGTACAATCCATGACATTGTCGCGGATTGAACGCGGCGGGAAAAAATCTGCGGTATGATCTATGCATATTCACTGGAAAAGGGGACTAACATGTCAAATGAGAAAGCGAATCAGTTCAGCCGCGTTTTGTTTTGCCTGGCAATGGTCAGTACGCAAAGCATCGCGTATGCCGAACAGGAGCTGCTCAATGTCGCGCTGGCGAGTGCGGGAACGGAGATCGACGCCTCGGATTCGCTTGCCGGCGACGTGCCTGGCAAACTCATCGACGGGGTGATCAATCATCAGCTCGAGCACCGCTGGCACAGCGATATCGTCAAGCCGCATCCGCATTGGCTGGAACTGAAGTTTCTGAAACCGATGCCGCTGCGGCGGGTCGTGTTCCATGCCTCCACGGTGGCGTGTTTCCCGACGCAGGTAGCCATTGAGATGCAGGAAGCCGACGGGAAGATCCGCTCTCTGGTGAACACCCCGCTGACACCGGCGCAAGCCGTCGCGGTCGAGTTGCCGGCCGTCACGACCACCGACAACCTGAAGATCCGCCTCTTGGACTCCAACGCCGGGATCAAGGGATACGTTCAACTCAACGCGGTGGAAGTGCTGGCGTCCGTGGCTGCGGCAGACGTGCAGGCCCTGGCTAAATCGGCTGCGAACCCGGTGGAGGAAACCGAAACGGGGCTGAATGTCGCGCTGGCGAAAAACGGGGCGCATGCCGATGTCAGCTCCATCGGATACTTCGGGCGCAACCATCCCGATTACCGCCGCACCGACATGGCGTCGGCCGCGGGGCAGTTGATCGACGGGCGGCACATCTCGCTCGCGGACGCGCTGTCATGGCCGACGGACCCCAAAGCTCCCGCGCACGGCAGCCGCTGGCTCTCGCAGGTCGACCAGCCCAATCCGCACTGGGCGTGGATCCGGTTCAACGGTCCGAAGCGGATTGACCGCGTCGTGCTGCGCTGTTCCCTGTTGATTAACTATCCGACGGATTTCCGCGGCGAATACAGCCCAGACAATGGCAAGACCTTCAAGACGCTGTTCGCTGTCAAAGACCAGAAGCCCGACCCCAAAACGCTGGTCATGAAGGCCCGCTTCGCGCCGGTGATTGCCGACAACTTCAGGCTGGTGATTGAGCGCTCCGTCGCAAGCAGCCCCGCGCAATTCAACACCCAGCTTTCCGAAATCGAAGTCTATGGGGCGGAGGCCGGCGGCGCGGCCACGGCCGACGCGCAAGCGAAGTCCGACAAGCTGCCGGCGGCGCTGCTCAGGCCCGGCGCGGCATCGGGAGTGACTGTCGAGGAGCGGGCGGAGGAGGTCGAGTTCCGCTCGCCGTGGCAGCGGGTCGTATTCGCACGCAAAGAGCCGCGGGTCGTGTCGCTCTGCTGGGACAACCTGGGCAAGGGCGACTTTGGGGTGAACCTCTTGAACAAGGGCGAAGGGATCGCGCCCCGCATTGACCTGCCGACGCGCGAGCCGGTCCAGGCGCGCGCCACGTTGCGGCGCGACGGGAACACGGTGAAGTACGGGCCGTTTGACGCGGCGCCGGGCGTCTCCATGCTTTGGGAAATCAAGATCGGCGAGAAGTCGATGGAGATGGCCGTGGCGACCCAGACCGCGCGGCCGCTGGTGATCCGTCCCGGCGTGCTCAGGTTCGCCTTCGACGCCGGCCAGACGCTGACCACGCCCTTCTACACCCCGCAGCGCATGGGCTACGTGAGTCTGCCCGCGGTTTTCCATGCGCCGGATTTCGGGACGGCGCTGGTCAAGTCGCCGGACATGGCGGGCTTTCGCTTCCTGGCCGGCGAGTATGCGACGCCGGACACCTGGGTGCATGCCGACCTCACGCCGGAACTGCCGGACCGTCCAGACGGGTTGCTTGAAATGCCGGCCGGCGTATGGAAAGGCAGCCTGACGTGGACGGTGGAGCCAATCACCCCGGTTCCGAATCTTGTGAGCCAGGAGCCGAGGCTGCAGAATCTGCCACGCTACTCGCTGAACGGCCTCCAGTTCCGACCGGACCAGAACCTGCTCTGCAATCAGATCGTCAGCATCAACTGCCCCTTCTGCCTGTGGGAATACGCCGAGGTCGCGCAGTGGCTGCCGGTCCTGCCGGGAGGCATCGACCCTGTTCAGATGCTGAAGATCACGCTGGACCGCTACATCGCCGGAACGCCAGGACACACGTCGACGGAATGGCCGATTTTCTCGGACAACTACTCGGCGACCGGCGACACGCCGATGTCGTTCATTTGCGCGATGTGGACCTATGTCCTGAAGACCGGCGACAAGGAGCAGTTGACGCGCTGGCTGCCGGCCCTGGACCGGATTGTCGAGATGATGGAAAAGGGCGATCTCAAGGGTGACGGGCTGCTTTACACGGCAGGCAAATATGTCCGTTCGGCCGGGTGGCACGACACCATGGCGATCCGCGGGCTTGAGGCATCGATGAATCTCTTCTGTTACCGGGCCTTCCAGTATGCGGACGACCTTTATCGTCTGGCCGGACAAACAGCAAAGGCCGAGAACTGCGTACGGCGTGCGGCGGGGATCAAGAAGGCCTTTGTGCCGGCCCTGCTGAGTTCCAAGACAGGTGTGATCGCGGGCGGCATTCTGGACGACGGGACGATGATCGACTCCTGGTACGTCTGGGTCAACGGGATGGCGATCTGCTACGGGGTGGTTGAAGGCGAGCTTGCCAACCAGATCCTCGACCGGTTTCAGGCCAAGTTCAAGGAGGTCGGTTACACGCGCTTCGAGAACGGGCTGCCGAACGTCCTGGAGCCGATCCCGTGCCCGCCCCA
>CAZXVN010000457.1:0-5771 GCA_964643945.1 uncultured Lentisphaeraceae bacterium
GCCGTAGTCGTCACCTGAATGCCCGCCGCCTTGAACCAGCGCAGCCACTTGGCCTGCATGTCGTGCTTGCAGGTGGCGGGCGAATCACTGCCCGTCGCATTCTTCACCGGCGAGAACTCCTCGGCGCGGTCAAACGCCAGACTCACCACGGTCTTGGCGTCGGGCAGCACGTCGAAGATGAACTTCTCGAACTTGTAGCCGTTGTTCTTCTCCGGCCTGGTCACCGTGCCATCCTCCGCGCACACCGGGATCTTCTTGTGCGCGATGTGCAAAGGCAGGGCCTTGTTGGCTTCGGCCTTCATGAACGCGAACGAGAAAACATGGATCGCCACGCTGCCGTACTTGAAAGCCAGCTCGCCGGCCGCCGTGCGCCGGCTGGCCTGCTCATCGGTCAGCTCGGTATACTCCACCATCGCGTGGCGCCCATTGCGCTCCACCACCACGCCCAGCCCCTCTTTCGGGTCGCGCTTGGCGCACAGCTTCACCGAGAGGTCGGCCTGACGCGCCACATGCAATCCGATAAACGCCGGATCGGCGATTTCCACCATCGGATTGTCTACCTGGAAGTAGAACACCGTGTTGATGCCGCGCCGATCCATGTCCGCCAGACAGCCCTCCTTCTCCAAGGCCGTCAGCGTGCCGCCGTGTCCGTCCGGGCTCATGAAAATGTGCCCCGGCTGATCCAGAATGATCCGGCCCTGCTCGTCCAATGCAGGCCACATGCCCTGCACAAAAAACGTGACGTCGTTGCGATCCAGCCCGAAATAGTTGTGGTCCTCGAAGTGCGCCCGCGTGGCCACGTCGTTCACGTCGCTGGTCATGATGTAGAACGGGATGCGCACCCCGTAGCGGCGGCAGAGCCCCACGATCTTGCGGGCGTGGAAGTAGAAGAGCGGCCGCCCCGTCACCGGGCCGATCGAATACGCGCCTTTCGGGCCCTCGTATCCTAAGCGCGACCCCTGACCCCCCGCCACCAGCAGCACCGCCACCTTGCCGGCACGGATCTCCGCATCTCCCGCCGCATACGCCGCCACACGCGCATCACCCGTCAGTTCCACAACATCCGCTGCGGCCGGCTCCCCCGCGACAGCCGCACCCGCCTGAGCCTGTAACATCGCCTGCATCCGGGCAATACTCGCAAAGTCCAACCCCGCAATCTGATCCAGCAACTGCGCCCGTTCGCCCGCATCCAGCGAGTCCCAGAACCTCAGCACCTGTTCTTGCCCGTTTTTTACCAAAATCTGCTTGGCTTGTTGAAACGTCATGGCCTTCTCCTGCGGGCAGGCACGCGGCCTGCCCCTACGAACTTCCCTGCGCTTTTGCCGCGTTTTGCTTGAGGTACGCCTCGATGAACGGCTGGATCTGCCCGTCCATCACGGCCTGCACATTGGAGGTCTGCTCGTCCGTGCGATGATCCTTCACCAGCGTGTAGGGCTGGAACACGTACGAGCGGATCTGGCTGCCCCACGCGATATCGCCCTTCTCGCCGTAGAAGCGCTCCATCTCCTTGCGTTTCTTGTCTTCGTAATACTCGTACAGCTTGGCCTTCAACATGCTCATGGCCTGTGCCCGGTTCTTGTGCTGCGACCGTTCGGACTGCACCGCCACCACGAGGCCCGTGGGCAAATGCGTCAGCCGGACCGCCGAGTCGGTCTTGTTCACATGCTGCCCGCCCGAGCCTCCCGAGCGGTAGGTGTCCACGCGCAGATCGTCATCCTTGATTTCCACCCCGATCTCTTCGGTCAGTTCGGCCACCACATCGAGCGAACTGAACGAGGTGTGCCGCCGCTTGTTCGCGTCGAACGGGCTGATGCGCACCAGCCGGTGCACGCCGCGTTCGGCCTTGAAATACCCGTACGCATAAGGGCCTGTAACCAAAAGCGTGACCGACTTAATTCCCGCCTCTTCGCCCGGCTGTGTGTCGAGCACTTCGACTTCGAACCCGTTGTCTTCACAGTACATGCGGTACATGCGCAAGAGCATGTCGGCCCAGTCACACGACTCCGTGCCGCCCGCGCCGGAATGGATCGTGAGATAGGCATTGCAGGAATCCAGCTTGCCGCCCAGCAACGACTGCAGCCGCAACTTGGAGAACATGACGTCAGCTTTGTCGAAGATGGGCGCCATTTCGGCCAGCGCCTGCTGCCGCTGCTCGCCCTCCTCCTCCGCACCCGCCAGCTCCAACATCAGCGACCCGTCGTCGAGCAGACGAACCAGTTCGTCAAACGGCCGCACGATCGCGCGCTGCGCGCTCGTCTTGGCGATGACCTCCTTGGCCGCGTTCTGGGCGTCCCAGAAATCGGGCTTGGCCGCCGTCTCTTCAAGCTGCGCCAGAATCTCGCGCCGGTTCGCGATATCGAGATACCCGCGCATCTCATCCAGCCCCTCGCGCAACTTGCCCAACCGGACCTTCACCTCTTCAAGTTCAATCACGTATCACCCGCCTCACTCGGATAAGAAAAACAGCGAATGCATTATGACAACTCCCCCCTCGCTTCGCAAGCCCACAGCGAACCCGATCAAATCCTCAAATCCTCCAGAACGGCCTCTGGAAAGTCAAAAAAGACGGCGGCGACGTAGACGCCGTCACGGCTGCCACCATCTCCTCCCGCGACGCGCTGGACTGCATCCGCGACGCCATCGGCAAATTCAACACGGCCTCCGCCGCGCTGAACGAGCGGCACCCCGCCTCATTTCTCGTCGACGGTCTCGTCGCGCTGATAGATGGGCAACTGGCGATACGGCACGGTGAAGGCCAAGACCACCATCGCGGTCTGGTAGTAACGGTCCTGCTCGTTGCGGTCCCAGTAGCCGTCCTCATGCTGCTTCGGAATCCACGTCGCATACATCCAGCGCGAGAAGGTCTGCCACTCTTTCCCGCCCAACTGGAACAGCCCCTGCGCCGCATAGTACATGCCGTAGAAACAGTAATTCTGTCCGGGCAGCTCCTCGTACTTCTGCATCAGGAAACGCGCCGCCCGCCCCACCGCCGGGTTGCCGTGCTCGCCGCACAGCGACAAGCACAGGATGCCCGCGCCCGTCAGCGTCACCGCGTGCGTCTGCTTGTCCATATAACCGAAACTGCCCTGGTTCTCCTCGTGCCGCCGCAACACATACTCCACCGCGCTCTTGATCGCCTCCGGCGGGATCGGCGCGCCGTTCAGCCGCGCCGAACGCAGCGCCATCAGCGCCCAGCCGCTACACGAGAAGTCGCTGTCGCCCGCGTCCGGTGTGTAACGCCAGCCGCCCTTGTTGTTCTCCTCCTTCACGATTTTCTGCGCGTCAAGGATGAGTTTCAGCGCACGCGGCAGCGCCTGGTCGACCTTGGCCTGCAGCTCGGGCCGCACCATGCCCGACACCTCGCAGAGGAAGAGCGTCGCGATGCAATGGGAGTACATCTTGCCCTCGTTGCCGCCGAGATAGCCGTCCGCCCGCTGGACCTCCGCCAGTTTGGTGACGATGCGTTCCACCACCGGGCCATACGGTTCGGTGCCCGGCACATGGCCGCGTGCCAGAAACGCCATGCCGCACAGCGCCCAGATGCCCGAGGTGTTCTGCGCCTGGCCGCTGCCGAACGTGCCGTCCGGAAGTTGCCCCCGCGCGATCCACGCCAGCCCGCGGCCGACCGCCTGGTCGACCTCTTCATCCGTGATCTGCGGCGGCTGGTTTGCGCCGGAACACATCCACGCGCCCAGCAGAATGCTCACACATACCCGTTTCATGCTCATGCCCTGTGGCCCCTTTTCCAAGCTGTCGGTTGCCCGTCCGCTTTACTTCTGGATTTTCTGACCTTCGCGCGACAACTCTTCAAAGTATTGTTTAACCAGCTCACGGTACTCGGCGGGGGTTTTCGTTAGCATCTCCTCGTACGCCGCGGACTTCATCTCGCCGCGGAACCGAACCCAGTCCTGGCTGAGCGGCACACGGCGCACATGGTCGGGCCCGTCCATGCGGCCCTGCGCCTTCGCCCACTCATCCTCCTGTTTCTGCGCCTGGGCCGCCACCGCGTTCGCCACCGCATCGGACGCCTGACGCGCCTGGGCGGCAGCCGCCCGTTGCGGGATCCCGGCCGCCGCACGTTGCTCCGCCAATTTCTGCGCCTGCCGTGCCAGCTCTAAAGCCTGTTTCGCCTTGGCCTGGCCGGCCTGCGCCTGGCCCGCGGCCTGCGCGTCAGCAGCCGGAGTGGCCTGCGCCGCCGTCTGCAACGCCTGTTGCGCCAACCGGGCGGCCTCGCCGGTCAGCTTCGCCGACTCCGCGCCCTGCGCCGCCGCCTGCTGCAGTCCCTGATTCTCCAGCCCTTTTGTGAGCCTGTCCGCCTGTTCCGCTTTCTGCGCGGCCTCGCCCGCCTGCTGCGCCGCAGCCTGCGCCGCTTCGGACGACGCCTGCTTCAGTCCGGCCATCTCCGCAGCCGCCTGCTGTGCGGTCTGCATCGCCAGCGCGGCCGCCTCTTTCGCCAACTGGGAGGCAGCCTGAGCCTCTGCCAGCGCCTGCTGCGTCTCGGCCCGCTCCTGAGCGTCGCCCAACACGGCCTTCTCCGCCTGCTGCGTGCGCTCGCCCGACTGCCCGGCCAGTTCGCCCGCCTGCAGCGCCATCGCCGCAGCCTCGGCCATCTGTTCCGCCAGCGCCTGACCCGACGGCAGCGCGTCCTTTGCCTCGTCGGTCGCCTGCCGGGCCGCATCCACCGCCTCCTGCGCCTGCGCCACCGCCTCCTGAGCGTCCTGCGCCGCGTCCTGCGCCTGAGCCGTCACCTCCTCGGAGGTCGCCTGCTTGCCTGCCGCAACCTTCTGCTCCTGCGCCAACTGCTCCAGTTGCTCCTTAGCGAGCTGCCCGGCCTGAACCGCTTTCGCCTGCGCCTCGGCCGCCGCCTGCCTGGACTGCTCCGAGAGCCCCTTAGCCTCTTTCAGCGCCTCACCCTTCTGCGCCTCGGGCATGTCCCCCGCCGCCTCGGCCTTGTCCGCGGCCTCGTCCGCAAGCTCCGCCGCACGCTGCGTTAAGTCGGCTGACTCGGAGGCGAGCTGACCGGCCTCGGCCGCCTTCGGCAGGCCCTGCTCGCCGGCCTCACGCGCCGCTTCGACCGCCTCAGCGCCCGCCTGTTGCGCGGTCTCTTGCGCCGCCTCAGCTTGAGCCTCCGCGCTTTTCCCTGCCGCCTCAACCTGCTCTTTCTGCCCGGCCTGTTGCGCATCCGCCGCCTGCAGCGCCTGCTGTGCGGCCTGCGCCGCCTCCTGCGCGGCCTTCTCCGCCTGTTGCGCAGCCTGTGCGACCTGCTCCGTGACCGCCTTGCGTTCCACCGCGTCGGCCGACGCCTCATTGGCCTGACGGCTCTCAGCCGCCTGTTGCGCCTCCTGCGCGGCCTTCTCCGCCTTCCCGGCCGCCGCCACTGTCTTTTCCGCCGCCTTCTGTAACGCATCCGCCTCGGCCCGCTTCTCGGCGAACTCCTCAGCCTTTTCAGCGGCGCGCACCGCCTGCTCGGCGGCTTTCTCGGCCAGCGCCGCGGCCTTCCCGGTCTCTTTCGCCGCATCCTCCTCGCGCCGCAACGCCTGATCCGCCTCGGGTGTCAACGCACGATCCGCCTGCTGCATCTCGTCACGCGCCTTGCGGACATTCTCCAGCGCCTGGTTGAAGGCCGGCTCCCCCAACTGCGGCTTGCTCTGCAACACCTTCTGCTCGGCCTCGTTCTGGCGGCTGACCCACTCCTGCATATCCTGCTTGTCCATCTTGGCCTTTTCCGCCTGCGCCGCCAACGCCGCCTCGCGTTGCGCCAATTCGCCGAG
>CAZXVN010000458.1:0-9361 GCA_964643945.1 uncultured Lentisphaeraceae bacterium
TCGTCTACCCAGACGGCAAGGGCTTCGCTTTCGAGTACAACGCCGCCGGCCGCCGCACCCGCCGCGTGGGGCACGACGGTTACACCCTCAACTACGCCTACGACGCGGCGGGTAGGCTGGCTTCTCTGACCGCTGGCGCAACCAACGAACTCGTCCGCTACACGTACGATACTGCCGGCCGTCTGAGCCGCGAGGACAAGGGCAACGGCACCTACACGACCTACGCCTATGATGCTGCGGGGCAGGTCCTGGCCATGACAAACCGCGCCCCGAACGGCAGCGCGCATTCCTTCTTCAACTACGTCTACGACTCCCGCGGCAACCGCACCTCCATGACCACGGCGGAGGGCGTGACCGCCTACCAGTACGATGCCATCAACCAGTTGATCGGCGTGACCTATCCCGGCGGGCGTACGGTCACCTACGCCTACGATGCCGCCGGGAACCGGACGGTCGTCACCGAGAACGGGACGCAGACGGTCTCTTCCGCCAACAACCTGAACCAATACACGGCGGCCGGTGCCGCGACCTTCACCTACGACGCCGACGGCAACATGACCTCAAAGACCGAAGGCGGGCAGACCACGACCTACACGTACGACGCGGAGAACCGGTTGGTCGGGATTCAAATCCCGACTCACGGGGAGTGGCAATACACCTACGATGCCCTCGGTAACCGCACCACCGTCATCCACGGCGGCGTGACCAACCGCTGCCTGCACGATCCCATCGGACTCGTGAACGTGGCGGTGGAGTATGACGGATCGGGTGGTCTAGTCGCACGGTATGACCATGCGCTGGGGTTGGTTTCGCGGACGGACAGTACCAGTAATAGCGCGTTCTATGCTTTTGATGCCATTGGCAGCACACGAGAACTCACGGGGAATGCCGGGACAATCGTCAGTTCATACAACTATGATGCGCTTGGAGCAACTACGCTGAACAACGAGGCAATCCCCAATGAGTTCCGCTTTGTGGGCAGGTTTGGACTTAGTGACGAATCGACGGACCTCCATTTCATGCGGGCAAGGTATTACAATTCAGACCTCTCAAGATTCACGTCACAGGATCCATCTGGCCTTGGCGGCGGCGATCCTAATCTCTACCGCTATGTCTTGAATGCTCCGTTACGTTTTCTCGATCCCACCGGCCTCGATACTTGGACGATTTCCATCCTGGCGCTGACTATCGCTGGAGGGTCGGACAATCACGGAGGAAACTATGTAGGCATGGGCGTTGGCGTCGGCCTTCCCAGCATGAAAATCAAGGGCGGATCAACGAGTGTACCTTGGGAGTTCAGTTTCTCGGGAGTTGCCTTTGGAGCGTCCTACTCGAAGGCGGAGGCTAAGTCCGGTATCTATGGCGGCGCGTGGGGCGGGTGTGCTTTCCCGGGAATGGAGAAGGCTCCACCCTACTGGGGGCGGTCATTCGACCCCGGTAACCCACTAGGCCCCGAGAAAGGGATATTGGTTGGCATTGGCGCGGAAGCCGGGGTCTATGGACTCGTCAGACTGCCAACTTGGCTGCCACCGAGCGTTCTCACGCCTGTGGGTGTAGGATCTACCCCCGTCGTGATTCCCCGTGACCCCAACGACAAACTCGGCCCCACCGGTGTCGGGCCGGATCGGCTGATTTCCGGGCAGGACGAGATGGAGTACATGATCCGGTTCGAGAACCATCCTACGGCTACGGCACCTGTTCAGGACTTGGTGGTCGTGGACTATCTCGATCCGAACCTGGACTGGTCCACGGTGGAACTTGGTGAAATCCGCTATGGCGACCGCGTCATCACCGTGCCCGCCGGACAACTCAACTTCTCCACTCGCGACCTGCCGCCGACGAATTCGATTGCTATCATGGGCATTACTCAGGGACGGTTGGCGGTAGACATCACCGCCACGCTCAACGCCCAGAATGGCCGCATGGAGTGGCACCTGAAGACACTGGACACGCAGGACAACAAGTATCCCGACGACGCCCTGGCCGGCATCCTGCCGCCGAACAACACCAACACACATTGCGGCGAAGGCCATCTGACGTTCCGGGTTAAACCCAAGGTCGGATTGGCCATCGGCACGCGCATCGAGAACAAGGCCGCCATCGTCTTCGACACCAACGATCCGATCGAGACGCCGGCAATCTTCAACACCATCGGACAGGTTGATCCGAAACTTGCCGCCAGCATCTCCTATCTCGCCAGCCAGATGATCGTCGGGATTCCGTTCTCGTATACCGTAACCGTAGCGAACAGCGGCATATCGGTGGCAACCAACGTGGTCATCACGAACGCGATTCCAGAGGGGTTCACCTATGTGAGCGCGACCGGGACGGTCGGCACCGTGACCTACACCAACGGGGCTGTGGTTTGGGCGGTTGGCGATTTGGCCAACGACATGCCCGCATCGTTGACGGTCACCCTGGTTCCCACGCAGGTCGGGGACTTCACGTTCCCGATCACGGGTGGCGGCGGCGGCGTGAGTTTCGATTTCCATCCATTCTTAAACGTTCAGCCGAATCCCGATGCCGACGGGGACGGCATGCCGGACGCATGGGAGGTGACTGTCTTCGGCAACACGACCATTGCTGGTCCAGGCACGGACTTTGACCATGACGGCGCATCGGATCATGACGAGCGGATTGCGGGCACCAACCCGAAGGATCCCGCCGACTATCTGGCCATCCGGCAGTTCAGCGTCACGGGCGCGAGCGGCTACTGGGTCAAGCGGCTGTGTTGGGAAGGTACGAATGCGGCCCCTGTGCAACTGGAACGTGCGGACCGGCCCGACGGCCCATTCGCGGCCGTCGGCGTGGCGGATTCCCAGAACCGGGTCGCTTACGACACCTTGCCACAGGTAACGGCATCGGCCTTTTATCGGCTGACAGCCACGAACGGCACGCCGGAGGACCTGCGCATCATATCCTTCGGTCCGGGCGGCAGCGCATTGCGCACCACGGTGGGTTGGAGCAGCGCTTCAAACCGGGTGTACGACCTGTACCGTTGGCCTGCCGGCGTGTCCAACATGACGGCAGCCGTGACGAACATTCTGGCCACGCCGCCCATGAACGTGATTACCGACCACGTTCCGTCCGCGATGGGCATCTTATATCGCATCGGAGTGCGGGAGCCGTAGGCCGGGCGATCTGTTTAGCGACGTGCAGGTGTTTGTGCGGGCATGAGTCGGACAAGAACCGACAGATTTGCCTGGCTTGTGTTCGGCGGACGGGGTGACATGGAAGAGGCTGGCATTTTGTTGCTTGTGGTTGGAGGGATCACCTTTATCGTCGGCGGGATTAAGTTTTTGATCGCGGCGTTTAGCGTGAGCGTCTGGTGGGGGATGGGCGTGTTGTTCTTGCCGGTCATAGCACTTGTTTTCTGTTTTGATGGCGGTGACACAAGATCGTTTGTAGTGTCTAATGTCGGTTGCGCTGAAAAAGGCGGCGAGCAGTCTGGCAAGGCGGCGTATAGAACCATGACCAGCATAAGGAGCGAAACCATATGAGATATTCACGCATGTTGTTTCTTTGCATCGGTCTTACACTTTTCATCGGCATCCTTCCAGCCCGCGCCCTGACGCAAGGACCCTACACCTACACCACAAACACAATCGGCCAGGCAACCATCACCGACTTTGACTCGGCTTACACTAGTGAATTGTCTATCACGAATGTCTTGGGCGGCTGTCCCGTCACCAGCATCGGGGTTAATGCGTTCTCTTACTGCGCCGGCCTGACCGGCGTTGTTATCCCCAACAGCGTCACCAGCATCAGAGATTCTGCGTTCTATTACTGCACCGGCCTGACCAATGCCGTGATCGGCAGCAGCGTCACCAGTATCGGGGATTATGCGTTCGATTCCTGCGACGGCCTGACCAATGTTGTGATCGGCAGCAGCGTCACCAGTATCGGGGATTATGCGTTTTTTTTCTGCACCGGCCTGGCCAGCGTTGTGATCCCCAACAGCGTCACCAGTATTGGGGATAATGCGTTCTATCACTGCACCGGCCTGGCCGGCGTTATGATCCCCAACAGCGTCATAAGTATCGGAAACGAGACATTCACTTCCTGCACCGGACTGACGGCGATAACCGTGGGTTCGCTCAACACCGCCTTCAGCAGTACGAACGGGGTCCTGTTCAACAAAAGCCAGAACAAACTCGTCCAATATCCGGGCGGCAAAACCGGAACCTACGCAATTCCTGAAAGCGTCACCAGCATCGGAGATTATGCGTTCAGAAACTGCACCGGCCTGACCAGTGTTGTGATCCCCACCAGTGTCACCAGCATCGGAGATGTCGCCTTCTTTTCCTGCACCGGCCTGACCAGCGTTGTGATCCCCACCAGCGTCACCTCAATCGGGGAAGATTCGTTCGGTTACTGCACCGGCCTGACCAATGCCGTGATCGGCAGCAGCGTCACCAGTATCGGGGATTATGCGTTCTCTTCCTGCACCGGCCTGACGGGTGTCTATTTTAAAGGCAA
Organism: uncultured Lentisphaeraceae bacterium; assembly: GCA_964643945.1. Lineage (GTDB taxonomy): Bacteria > Verrucomicrobiota > Kiritimatiellia > RFP12 > UBA1067 > JAHFSX01. Next base: position 4,480 of record CAZXVN010000458.1, read on the forward strand.
TGCCCCCTTCGGTTCCTCATACGTCTTCAATGGTGATGATAATGTGACTGTTTACCGCTTGTCGGGAGCATCAGGCTGGCCAGCAGTGCCAAACCTTTGGTGTGGCCGTCCGACCGCACTGTGGTATCCAGTCTCCATCCTTACAGTTGTCAACGGGGCCGGCGGAGGCTCGCATACGTATGGGCAGCAGGTGACAATCACGGCGAATGCGGCTTCGTCCGGAAAGATATTCGACCGGTGGACGGGCGCCACGCAATATGTGGCGAGCGTCATTTCTCCTACGACATTCTTGACCATGCCGGCCTCCGACATCACCCTCACCGCGACCTATGCGGATGTTTATACATTGACCGTCAATAACGGCACCGGCACCGGGTCTTACACGAACGGCCAGCAGGTTGCTATCTCCGCAGATGTGCCGCTGCCGGGCAAACGGTTTGACCGGTGGACGGGAGCATTCCAGTATGTGGCTAGCGTCACAGCATCGAACACGGTCGTGACGACACCGGCATCGAACATTACAGTCACGGCCACCTATGTCGATGTTTACTCCCTGACCGTCAGCAACGGGACCGGCGGAGGCTCGTACACGAATGGGCAGCAGGTGACAATCACGGCGAATGCGGTTTCGTCCGGAAAGATATTCGACCGGTGGACGGGGGCGACGCAATATGTGGTTAGCGTCACTTCTCCGACTACCCTCATGACCATGCCGGCCTCCGACATTTCTCTGACAGCTACCTACTCAATCGTTTACCCCGGATTCGATATCGCCAATGTCAAGATCTTGTGCAAAGACGGCGACGGCTCGTACAGCACGAACCGGTTCCAGCCTTTGCTGTGGGATGATGTGGGCGTCGAGGCTGCGCTCGGCAACATGTGGGTTGCGCCGTCGAACATTCAGGTGTATGTCACTTACTACATCGGCACGAATGTCTGGGGCGCGGACAATTGGCCGACCAACGAGACCTTCACCAAGCCGCTGTATCCGACGCTGGACCCTTTGGTCTACAGGACTTCGACAAGCAACGACATCCGGATAGAGGAGCCGGACGAGCAGGCGGTGCAGTACCGCGTGTGGGCGACCTATGAGGGCGGCCTCCAGTCTCTCGTGAAGCAGGAGACTTTCGACAACCCGTCCTGGTACTACCCGGTTGACCTGAACCAGACCTATCAGGAAAAGGGGTGGTCGCCGTACTACATCGTTTACGGGACGCCGCCGGGCGCGGTGTGGATCAACGAGGTCAACGCGATAGACTATGTGGTAGTGAACGGTACTCGGGAGTATGGCGTCTGGGACAACCCGTATATCGAGATCGCAGTGCCTGCGGGGGTCGACCTGGCCGGGTGGAAGATCGACCTGGTGACGTCCGAAAGCTATGAGACGCAGACGATCACTATCCCCGCCGGCCTGCCGCCGCAGACGGCGGTCACCAACGGATACGCGTTCTTTGTGATCGGCGAGCATCCGGACTTCACACCTTCCTATATTCCGCCGCTGCCCAAGCTCGACTACAAATTCCCCGGCTTTTGGGATATGATCCCCCGCGTCCTGCCGGGCGGCGTGCGGCTGCGCCGGCCGATGGGGATGTGCGAGCAGGCGATCGCTTATGATTGGAACGCGACCTACGGCCCCTCTTTTTCAGGTACGAACTGGGTTGCGGACGATCCCGAGCACCGTTTTGTGTATGTTGGCCGCGAACACAACGGAGGCTCTCTGGGCGTGACCAACGGCACCGGGGCGGTTGCAAACGATTGGGTCTTTCCGAACCTGTGGACGCCGGGTCTGCCGAATGCGGGTCAGCATGTCCCGTTTGCCGAAGCGAACGGCCAGGGCATTACTAATATATTAGTCACCTCGGCCATGAATATAGGCAGGGCGACGCAGAACGGTAAGCGCACCGTATACTACAATATGAAATTGTGGCGCGGTTCTTCGAAGAATGTCGTCTATAAGGCGGATGATTGGTACCGCATATACTCGGTGCAGAAGAATCAGGTCGAGCAGTTGCCGCCGGGCAGCGCGCTAAGCACCTATACGCTGGGTCTGGTTGACGTGCAGACCAACATCGATGTCGCTGTGACGCTCGGTCTGCGGCAGGACATTGCAGGGCTGGAGGGTGACCCGACGTTGCTCAACTGGCTCACCGGCTTTGAAGACGCGCCTCTTGCGGCGAGCGCTTACGGCGGGCGGGGCTTGATGTTGAACGAGTTGTACTGGCTCAACGCCGACCCGACCGTATCGAACCGCCTTGAATTCCTCGTGACGGATTTTAACGTCGGTTCCGCCGGTAATTTCAATGTGTCAGTCCGGCTTGCGCTCAACAGTCGGAACGTCGTCAGTTTGCAAGGAAATTCCGTGATGAAGCTTGAGGTGAAACAAGGGCTTGCGGATACCCAGTGGTCCCTCCTGGCACAGTATGCCCTTAACAGCGCCTCCTTCGACACGAACCATGCCAGCCGGATCTGGATAACGGATCCGTTCCACTATTTGCTCCGGGGCTGGGATCCGGGAAGTGTCTTTTGCCGTGGAATGATCGAGATGGAAGATCCGCGCGTGCAGGTGCAGGACCTGTTCGCCGAGCCCTTGCCGTAATGGCCTCGGGCGGGACACCCTCCCGCACCGGCGCCTGCGCCCATTGAAGTTGATGTCGGAAATTAAGCATTGGAGAATACGAATGAATAGGAGACACATGACAAGCGTTCTGAAAAAGGTAGCCTTACCTGTGGCGTATTGCGGGCTGTTGTTATGGATGACACCCTCAGCCGGATCAGCCGGGCCGGCCGATATTAAGAGCATCAGCACGGATCCGGGGATGGAAAACACGACGGAGTATGCGGCCGGCGCGAAGATCGCCATACGGGTCGGCATGCTCGGCGAGTGCGCCATGAGAAACGATGCCGGCCCGGCGACGTTGCCGCAACTCCAGATGGTGGTGAACGGGGAGAGCACGTTCTACACGTACGCCCAGATGGAGTCGCTGCCCAGTTATTACGCTGGTTCTGACCGCACCTACTTCACCTTCTACTATACGGTGAGGCCGGGCGACATGGCCTCTCCCCTGAAGGTTTTCGGGAATCCCGGCGGGAGTTCGTCGGGCGACAGTTATTTGATCGAGAATCATGGGTGGGTCTTTTACAACATGGCCACGTCCAGCAATCTGGTATGGCGTTTCAACGTGACGTCTCCTTTCGTGCCAGAGGACGTCTTTGACCTTGATTTCACGATGGCGGCCAAGCGGTATATCAAGACGCTGTCGTTCGATGACGCCCTTTCTCCCGTAACTGTCCAGGCGACAGCGGGCGCGACTTGGCGCGTGACCGCTCAGAACCCGGTTGCGAATAGCGCCGTCACTTTCTACGTGTGGCCCGCCAACACCAACATCGTCCGGGTCGGTTCGGTGGTCGGCCAGAAGGCAATGCTGGTCAGCATCCCCGTGGGTGCGACCTTTGCCGATTTTCCGATCACGGGCCTGTCCACCGGTGAGACCCAGATTGTGTTGCAGCGGGTGATTGACTACAACAACAATGCCACGATGGGCGTGACCAACTACATCACCCGCCCCATCACGGTGACGGCACCTCCCGAGCCGACTGTGAAAGTCATGCTGGCAGGCTCGGACAACGTGACGCTGAATGAATCTTCAGCTTTGAGTACCGGCGCGCTGACGGTCGAACTTTCCCAGGCGTTTGCGCAGGACGTGTGGGTGCGGCTGACGACGATGCCGGCAGTCCAGAACAACCTGGCTTTTGTGCCTTATCCTAATATCGTCAGGGTGCCCGCCGGGTCGCTGGCCTCTTCAACGTTGTATTTCAGTCTGCCGGACGGCACGGTGACGAGCCTGCTGTCGGGTATTGTGATTTTGCCGGAGGTGACGAATACCGCGGCCGCGAGTGTCTTTACGCGAATGAAGTCGGGTACGGTGTATGTGCGTAACGTCAAGCCCCAGATCCATCAACCCCTTGCGACCGACACGCCGACCGCGACCCGTGGCGAGCCGTTCGACTTCGCTTGGACGGTGGTGGATGTGCCTGCGGATGTGGCCTCCGGCATGACCCTCACGTGGAACTTTGGTGACGGCTCGGCCAACGTGGTCGTGAGCAATGCAGCGGGGTCTGTGAGTCATCTCTATACGACACCTGCGACCGGGACTGGGACCAAGACGGTCAAGGTCACGGCCAAGGACAAGGACGGCACCGTCTCGGACGAGGTGCAGTTTACGGTCACCGTCGTCCAGCCTGTTCCGAAACCCAGCGTGCGCGTGGTGCCTGCGTCCTACGAGCTCAACGAAACCGCGACCAACAACACGGGCCAGTTGTCTATCGTCCTCTCCGATACGTTTACAGAGGATGTGTGGGTGAGTCTGTCCACCGCACCCGCCGGGCAAAGCAACATCGTGCTCGCCACGACGAACGCCATCAGAATCCCGAGCGGTGCCACGAGCAACACGGTTCCCGTCAAGTTCAGCATTCCCGACGGTACGCTGGCGAGCGAGATGGCGGGTATCGACATCATTCCGACGGTGACGAACTTAACGGCCAAGGCGTTTTACACGGACGTGCAGCCGGTCACAGTGTATGCGGTCAACGTGCCTCCGAAGATCACCAAGCCGCTGGCCGGGAGTCTGCCGGCCGCGTACAGCACGATCCCGCTGGGCACCTCTTTCGCCTTGGGCTGGACTGTGGTGGATGTGCCTGCGGACGGGCCTGACATGGCCGTGAAATGGGTTTTCGACAACGGCATCACCCAGATCAGCCGGAACGGGGTCGGCCTGTCGGGATTTGTGAATGTCGCCCTTCCCAGTTTGGGCGCTTGGACGGTGACGGTGCAGGCGACCGACATGGATGGCGGCGTGTCGGCCGAGAGCGTGTTCACGATCAC
>CAZXVN010000459.1:0-7710 GCA_964643945.1 uncultured Lentisphaeraceae bacterium
CGTTCATTAATCGTTGTGGCAAAATCCCCCAACTCTCGCACTTTAGAACTCTCGCACTTTAGAACTTCCCCTCCCACCTCCACAAGCGCAGGCCGGGCGGGGGCAGGGCAGACTTGGATTTTTGAGGCGTTCCCGCCGTCCGCCGCAGGCGGCAAAAAGCCCGTCTGCATCGCCCCACACTCCCCACTCCCAACAAGCGCAGGCCGGGCGGGGGCAGGGCAGACTTGGATTTTTGAGGCGTTCCCGCCGTCCGCCGCAGGCGGCAAAAAGCCCGTCTGCATCGCCCCCGCCCGGCCGTAGTACCTCGCGCCCAACGCCTCGGCCGCATCAATAATCAACGGCACGCCGTACTTCGCACACGCCGCCTCGATCCGTTCATAATCGCAGCACTGCCCATATAAATCAGCCGCGACCACCCCCTTCGGCAACCGCCCCGCTTTTGCCGCATCCGCCAACGCCTCTTCGAGCAAATCCGGATCCATCGTCCATGTGGCCGCATCGCAATCAATAAACACCGGCACCGCGCCGCGATGCACCGCTGGCGCGATCGATGCCACAAACGTCAAGTCTGAACAGAACACCGTGTCGCCCGCCGCAATCTTCAACTCGTGGAACAGCAGGTCCAAGGCGGCTGTGCCGCTCGATACCGCACAGGCATGCGGCAGCCCGACCGCCTCGGCGAACTCACGCTCAAACCGGTCCACCATCGGCCCGCACGGCGCGATATAGTTCGAAGCGAACGCCTCGTCCACCAGCGCGCGCTCACTCCCGCCCATCCACGGCGGAGACAAAAAGATCCGTTTACTCATACTTATCCTATTGCCCATTGCACGTTGCCGGTTGCCGGTTGCCGGTTACCCGGTACACCACGCCCGCCGACTCAAAACGGCACCCCGCCTCCAGCAGACTTTTCGGCGCATAGCCCGCAACCGGCGAGACCACATACACCTTCCGCGACCCCTCTCCGACCCAAGCCAACACCTCCCCGTCCGCCTCTCCGGACCAGGGCGTGACCAGCCGCCATTCTTTCGAAAGCATCCCCGCCTCCCGCGCCGCCATCAGCGGTCCCGCCGCTGTCGCGTCAGCCAACAACACGTCGCCTGCCACAAGGCACTTGCCAACCTCAGACACAAACCGCTCCGCTGAATCCTCCCCCTGCTTCCACGGCACCAACCAGTAGCTCATCTCTGACCGGAATGGCAACACCCTGCTCCGTGTCACATCTATCCCGATCCGCTTCACCGTCTCGCTCAATAGCCACGGACCCGCCACGGCACACACGACCCCTGCCGCAAGCCACCACCCTCTTCTCAGAAATACCGCGTCCGCCGCAGGCGGCAGAAAGCCCGTCCGCATCGCCCCCGCCCCCTTTCCACACTCAGGCGCAGACCGGGGCGGGGCAGGGCGGACTTGGATTTCTGAGGCGTATCCGCCGTCCGCCGCAGGCGGCAGAAAGCCCGTCCGCATCGCATCCGCCCCCTTTCCACACTCAGGCGCAGGCCGGGGCGGGGCAGGGCGGACTTGGATTTCTGAGGCGTATCCGCCGTCCGCCGCAGGCGGCAGAAAGCCCGTCCGCATCGCCCCGCCCCGGCCTGCGCCACCCGCTTTCCCCGCGCCCACCCCTGCCCACAGCGCCAGAAATCCCAGTGTCGGCACCACGAACGTCGCCTGATCCGGCACAAAGTAACGGATCCAGAATAGGCCATGCAGCCCCGTCAGAACAAGTAACCACGTTCGAACCTTTCTCTGCCCATTCTCTACACGCAGAAAGAGACCGCGCCCTGCAAACACCCAGCAGGGGTTCATAACGCTGACACCCGCTAAGGCCATGTTGGCTACCCAGAGTTTACGCACGAAACCGGCTGTCCCCAATACTTGGCCTTCATAGCCATTGCCAAAAAGCACACGCTTGAGGACCAGGATCGGCTCACCCGTTTCCCGCAGCAGGCAAGCCGCCTGCCACACCAGCATCCCGCCGCCCAAAAGCCAAGCCGCGGCACAGCCGCACACCGTCCCAACACCTTTCCCCCTCCGCCTCCACAGCTCTGCCATCAACAGAAACGCATACACCGGCACCCCGATGAACGCTGCGTTATGGAGGCTCCCGTGCAGACCGTTCACGCCGAACAGAACAATGAGCCACCGTCCATCCCGGTTCTCAGAATAACGAATCAGGCACAGGATCTCCGCCATGAGGAAGGCCAGTGACCACGTATACACCTCCGCGACCGTTCCCAGCCACCACGCCATGTGCGCGAAGCCCAACACGCTCACAGCCATAACAGCCGCCCACACTGACAAGGTCATCCGGACCACGTTATTCGCAAGCAACGCCAACGCCAAGGACAGCCCCAAGCCGCTGAACAGGTTCACCGCATAGAAAAACGCGGCCTTCGGAAACAGCGCCACAAAACCTCGCGCCATCGCGATGTACAACGGATGCGCCCGCGCGATTCCCGAGTACCACTGATAATCCCCGACCAGAATGCGATACTGAAACTCACCGCTGTCCTGCCAACTCACCCCGCGCTGCGCCGTGAACGCATAAAGCGCCCAAAAGCAAAAAAACACCGCCGCATAAAACAGCCAGTGTTCCTTTTGCTCCTTCGCTTGTTCTTTCCGCATCATCTTCGCTCACCTATGACCTGTGCGTGACACCGCAAAATCGCGGTTTCAATGATCGGGCTGGGACACACATACACGCTCATCAAATACCGCCCATCGCCCAGAGGCCACGCCACCACGCACGGCGCAACCTCGTCAGGCCGCACCACATATCGTACGCGCACAGCATGAACGCGCATCCGGTCGCTCCCCACCCCCAAACTCCACGTTTCGCAGATATCACGAGCACTGCGCCCCGCCCAACCATTCGCATCGGTCACCCACGGCTTGTTGAGCAGCAGGTTAACTCCGCGCGCCCTCACCGTCTCGCGATCCGCAATCCGCACATGCCCAGGACGGTTACCCAGCCAACGGTTCACCGACTCAACGCGCTCGCCACTTCTCGCAATCCCACGATCATTAAGCCCCAGCAAATCCAATGTCGGACAGCGTGTATCATACGGGATAATACCCGCCGCCGTCACGGCAATCTTGACCGCTTTCCGGCCTTCTCCCAAATGCCGACTGAGCATCCCTGCCACCTCCTGCCACTCGACAAAATACGCCTTCAGCTCACGAATCGACTGAATCCCCGGATACACAATCTGCATCTTCCCGTGAAACCCGCTGCACATCACCAATGCGACAACTAACAGCACACGTCCCAACTGCGTCCGACAACCATGCACAACGCCTCCCGCCACACAGGCAAAGGCCAGCGGCAAAGCGGGGATCATCATGCGGAACTCCATGAAGTCCCCGCCGATGACCACGACATAAACGTTCCACAGCAACCAGCCGGCACCCGCACACACCGCCACCGGCGTTACCACCAGCCGCGGCAGCCCCCTCATACAAGCCGGGACCACCAGCCAAAAACCATAGACCAAATAAAACAATCCCACATAATAAGTGCCGCGCAGCCACGACACGCCCGCACTTTTGATAAAAAAGGTGTTGGGCACCCACGCGCCATAATAACTGTGCCGCCACACCAGCCAGAGAACAATCGGCACCGTTGCCGCCAGCCCGCCCGTAATCAACGCCCACCATTGCCGGCCCGCTTTCTGCCGCCACGCCCCAACAGCCTGCCACGCCCAGAACGGGCCTAGCAGAATGACCGCATCCATCCGCGTCATCACCGCACACGCGCTCGCCACGCCCGCCGCAACCATCGTCCACAAGCTGCGCCTATCCCCATACGGGCGCATCAGTAACCAAGCCGCAGTTAAAACCCACGCCGTCACAAACTGCGTCTCAAGCCCGCCTGTCCCGTAACAGCTGAATGAGTAATTCGTGGCCAGCAAAAACACGCACAACAGCCCCGCCTCCCGCCTGGCCCCCAGCGCCAGCGTCAGCCGGTAACTCATGAGCAACGTCACCCCCGTCGCCGCCAGGGACAAGGCATAAGCAAAGCCCGCCGGATCGAAGCCCCATAACCAGGCAGGTGTCAGACAAACCGTCCAGAGAAAATTCGTATACCCCTCCACGCGCTCGCCGACATTCCAGACCAAGCCGTGCCCCTCGGCCAGATTCCGCGCGTATTGAAAAGAGATAAAGGCATCATCCTGAACAAATCGATTCGCCCACGCCAGCACAAGGGCACCTGCAATCAGCACGCCCAACCCCCAGTTTGTGCAACAGATCGGCTTATTCACGTTCATCCTGCAGCCTGTTCCGCTCCCAGATCCGATAATGGCCACCTTCTTCAACAACATGATAATGTGAATTTCGCCAAGTCTCAAAGGGCTGTATATGCTGTTCCGTATCCAAGCCTTTCGGCATCAAAACGGTTGTGGCTTCCAATAAATAGCGCGGCGGTTGATTTTCCAGACTCTCCGTAAATTCATGACGTAACTTTTTAATCAACGGGTGACTGACATGATGGCGGAAATAGAAAGTGTAGGGAAACCTTGTTGCAGGCAAAGCATCCGCAATGAGCATTCCCTGAAGCGCACCGCATGCCCAATCGTCGGGCTGCACACGGTCCCCCGGTTGAAGATGTTTTTCCAGAAATCTCCCGAATGCATCGGGAACGCCATGCTTCAAGCTGACAACGGACGACACCGATGTTTCACGCCAGACACGCCAACCTGCGAAATGGATCCAAAACAAAGCCAACATCAAGCCGACGCCCATTGACCAAACGCGCCCTAAGAGTAAATATCCGGACACGCACAAGGTGAGATAGAAGAAAGGCAGTCGGTGATACCCCCAAAACTGCCCTGATAATGCCGGCACAGCAATCGTCAGCAGTAAGAACCCGCCCAACAACGCAATCTCTTTTCGAGATAAAGCCCGACTCTGCCACCCCGCATAGAGCGCACCCGCTGCGACAGCTGAATACGGTGACAACAGCATTTTCAGCATGCCTCTCATGATGTGAACAAACCGGGCACCCGCAGAGACAAACTCATAGTTTGCTGCCATCTGGCCGTAGAGTGACCAATATTGGACGACTTCGCAAAATCCATCCCATGCACCGTTTCTCACAAGCCATAGTGCGCAAGCAACAAGTGGTAAGGCACCGCAAACCCCCATCACAGCAAACAATTGAACACGTTGACGCCAACTTCCACACTCTAGACCCAGAAGGACGATAACCGGAAGTCCGTACAACACCAGTTGCGGCTTAATCAGTGCAAGCCAAGCAAGCAACAATCCGACAACCATCGCTTTTAGGTAGGCTCTGAGCGGATCGCGCAACCCAATAACCATCAATCCTGCAATAGGAATCAGGGCAAACAACTCGCGCTGGAGAACAAAAACCCATTCCCCTGAAAAAACGCGTAACGCACCCAATCCAACGCCTAGCGTCGCGCACCAATGGCACGGTTTAGAAATTGCCCAATACATCAAGCCGCTGATGGCGGCGATAACGATAACATTTGCAACGTGAACAGCTGAATCGGATGTTCCAAGCGTTCGGATAAGCAGGCCAAACATCCAGTACGAACCCGGCAGGTTCATATCAAAAAAATCGCGATAGGGAATCGCGCCCTGCCGCACCATCAAGTTAGACAGATAAAGCAGGATGGGCGTATCATTCAACATCCGCCACGAAAGCGAACATATGGCCGCCGCGCAGGCTGCCGCGCAAACCGCAAGACAGAGCAAACGTTTCGTCCGGTCTTGTTCCAGCCACGAAAACATACTACCCCTTCAACCTGACAACCGTTGAACCGCAAGGAATATCACTCAGGGCAGTCGTACCGGCACCAAGGGTCGACCAGGCCCCCATTTTCTTTAAAGGGATAATGGCAGCGTTGGTCCCTAATAATGCGCCTTCACCGATTTCGCATCCTCCCGATATCCGTGCACCTGGGCAAACCTGCGAAAAATCGCCGAGCTGCGCATCATGTCCGACACACGCTTGATGGTTCACAATGACGCCGCGCCCGAGCACCGCACCCGCAGAGACAATACTGGCAACACCTATGTATGCGCCGTCAGCGATGACCGCATCCGGCGCGATAATGGCGGACGGATCAATCACAGATATTGGAAACATGTTGGAGGCGCTCGCACGCGCGGCAACCTGTTGCCGCACTCGGTTGTTCCCAATGGCACAGATAAAGCCGCAATCGGGATGTTTTGCCGCAAACTGTTCAACCATGCCTAACAAAGGGTACCCGGAAAAAAATCCGGTCTGCTTGTCAGGAGCGTCGTCGCAGAACCCGATCACATCGATTGCCGGCGAGACCCTGTTGATGCGGTCAATAACCCAAGCCATTTCTTTGCCAAAACCGCTGGCTCCTATGATAACGATTCGTCTCATCGTCCTCTTATTCCTTGCTCATTTGAACGACTTCCCCATAAACTCGCCCATAGTCGCCTCACCCTCTGCACTGATGCCTTGACGTGTGATCACCTGCCACACCGTCAGCCACAGGATTTTCATATCCAGACCCAAACTCCGATGATCCACATACCAGACATCGTAGGCGAACTTCTGCTCCCAGGTGATGGCGTTACGCCCATTCACCTGCGCCCAGCCCGTAATCCCCGGCCGCACCTCATGCCGCCGCGCCTGCTCAGGTGAATATCGTGGAAGATATCGTACCAATAAAGGGCGCGGCCCAACAAGCGCCATATCCCCTTTCAACACATTCAGCAACTCCGGCAGTTCGTCTAAACTCGTCGCCCGCAACACCCTCCCCAGCCACGTCAGCCGTTCCGCATCGCTCCCCTCCCCCTCGCGCATGGTCCGGAACTTAATCAGCTTGAAAGGCCGCCCCCTCAACCCGGGCCGGTCCTGTACAAAAAAGACCGGGCTCCCTAAACTCAGCCGCACCGCACATGCAATCACAGCCAATGCCGGCAACCAGAAAACCGATGCCATCAAAACCGCGACGATATCGAATACCCGTTTCATGCGCTCCTTAAGCGAGTTATGCGCGATAAGCGCGTCAAGGCGCGTTAAGCATCATGCAGAGAGGCGGAAAACGAACCGATCATCTTCATCATAACAACGATTTCTTCGTCTAATTCATCGGCATAGACGATATACCCTAATTCGTGGGCAATGACGAGTTGGGAAAAGACTCCAACAAACCGTAAACCGATTTGACCAACCGGACACCCCTCTTCCAAATCTCCAGTTTCCTGTAACGCAATTCTTCAATACTCATGATAATAATCCACTTTCCGTTCTATCACACATAACGCGCCTATCGCGCCGCCCCGGCTTAACGCGCCTATCGCGCTGTCCCGGCTTAACGCGCTTATCGCGCTATCCCCCCAAGCACCTCCAGATACTCCGCCGCCAGCTTGTCGCGGTTGAACACCTCCTCCGCCAACCGTCGCGCGCCTTGTCCCATGCGTTGCCGCCGCTCAACATCCGTTGCCAACAGCTTGAGCTGCTGCGCCATCTCCGCACCCGCATCTTCCCGCGTGCAAACGATACCACATCCGTACGTTTTCAGCCAGGGTTCCAGCCAAGTACTCCGATTGAACACGGCCGGCAGGTCGATTGACAAACTAAGTGCGCCCCCCGGGGCGCGGGAAGGGCGCGGTTAGTCTGCCAAGGCGGGCGGGCTCGTTTAGTGCGCCAAAGGAAAGGTGCGGTTTGTCTCCCCTCCCCCCGCGGGGGGAGGGGGCGCAGTT
>CAZXVN010000460.1:0-6682 GCA_964643945.1 uncultured Lentisphaeraceae bacterium
TCACGCGATCGTCATTGCCGCCAGTGGCGCCCGCGCCGTGGAAAGCACCCCCGCAACCGCACTGGCACTCGGACACCGGGCTGACCGCCCGCTCGCACGCGGCCACATCCGAATTGACGAGAGGCGCATTGCCGCCCAGCCCGGCCCGGTAACGCATGATGAACGCATGATCGTCAGCGGTCAGCACCCCGCCCGCCGCGTGCTTTTCACGGAGCGCGTTGTACCGGACCGTGTCCGGATCTTTTGTCCCGTTATCCAGAAACCTGCCGTCAACCCGCCTGTTCCGGACACCTGCCGGATCCGGACGCCCGCCGCGCCCAATGCCCACCAAAAACGCCAAATCATTAAACCTCATAACCATCTCCTCCACATTGGATCATTCACCGGATTCACATACGGTTTCGCCGCGTACTTGCCGCGACTCCCGCCCACATACATCACAGAAGACGGCACCGGCACCCGGAAACCTTTGGGCCGCGCCGAGATCAACTGACGCTGAAACACCGGAGGCGCCTTCAAAGGATTTTGGACCTGAGCCCACGCAGGAGCCCCTCCCGCCGCCGGCACATTGTCGTCCTTGGCGAAACGCGACGGATCCAGCGGAACCTTCCGCGAATCCACCCGCGCCTTGCGCTTCGCGCGCAAAACCTCAAGCGCCGCCTTTTTCCTTTGCTCGTTCTTCCAGTGCTTCAACGCCCGCTGCTGCTGGGGTGTCAACTTCTTGGCCACCTTGATGCCGGGGACGAGCGGCACAGGGCCGCCACCACCAGGAGGCACGGGAACATTGCCGGCGGGAGGCTTCCCCCCAGCAAGAGGTACGACTGGGGCCATACCCCCCGGCGCAGCCCAGTCCTTGGCAAACTGCCGCATATCCGCGATCTCCTCGGGAGTAAATCCGGCAGCCTCCAGCACCTTGTCACCGTCGCCGCCCTCCGCATCGGCAGCCTTCATCAGATCGACCCACTGACCAAACTGGTTGTTCTCCCCCTCATGAAACCAGGCCTCGTTCTCAATGCCGTGAAACGCACCGCCGCATCGGCATTTACACTCAGACGTGGGGTTTTTCGCGAAAGCACACGCCGCATTATCGTCCTTGTTCCGCATCGCCGCGAGTATCCGGTCGCGGTTGCCCATAATCAACTTGCGCGCGGTTTCCAGACGCCACTTCCGCGCGGCCTCGATGCTCTCCGGGGTCGCCACGCTCACCTTGGCTGGCCTGGGGGCCGCAGGCGGATCGGCACGGCGAACCGAAGCGGCAGGCGCAGATGCAGCACCCGCCGCAGCTTCATAATCCCAGGGCTGCCTTGCAGCCGGGTCCGCCAGCGTATCCTCGTAGATCGGCAACTCCATCTGCACCTCGACGCCGTCCTCATCGAACAGCGGCATGGTGGAATCAATCTCGGGAGCCGCCCCGTCATCGTCAACCACAGCACCGACCACCGGACGGCCTTCCGCAACCACCGCCGCCGTGTCGCCCGCCATCTCCATCATCAGTTCGTTCATGTAGTACAACGCGGCATTCGCTTCCGGATGGTTCTTTTTGACCACCGAATCGCGGAACCAGTCCATCGCAACCCCAAGCAGATTGTTGGGGCTGTACCGCATCCGCAGATCCTTGATCGCCGCCGCCGGCACATCCGTCGTGCCCAGATCCCAGCCGGGATCCGTTTCCCACTTGCGCGCATTCGCGCCGCTCAGGTGCTCGGCCATGTAATCGTCATCGTCGCCCTTCGCGTACTTCAGAAGCATCTGAGCCCGCCGCAGCACGCCGGCCCGGTCGCCCGGCACCACCACACCGTACTCATGCCCGGCCGCGCCCTCGGCCCGCCCCAGGTCATACTCCTCAGCCATCGCCGTGGACATCATCGGCACCGGGTCCTGATCCGACACGCCATACATACCATGCAGAACGCCGAGCGCCCGCGCCGCCTCCAGCGCCTCCTCGGGGTGCGCCTTCGGCACGTAGACGTTGTTCGCACCGTCCGGACCGAACACCGCCATGCCGGATCCGGTATCCGTCGGCCCAGACCAGCGCAGCGCGTCGATGAGATCATCCACCGCCGTCAAAGGATCGAGCGCGGACGTGCCGTCGGTCGGCAACGCGGGAAGATCCGCCAGACTCTTCAATGGAGCCGCGCCACCGGCAGGCGGTGCATACACGTCAGCAGCCTCGCCCGCTTCGGCATCCACGCCGTACACCGCCCACAATTCAGCCACCGCAGCCTCATCGCCTTCGGCGGCAAGCTGCTCAAGGGTCTCGCGCCGGTTGTCGGAAGTCGGATACACAAAGTCACCGACCGTCAACTCGGCCGCAGGCGCATCCGCGCCGCCGACAGTCATGACGCCATACTCGCTAAACAACTCGGCCACCGCAGCTTCATCGCCTTCGGCGGCAAGCTGCTCCAGTGTCGCCTGCCGTTCCGGATCACGGACTTCCACGCCACCGAACGCGGCGGCATAGTCCGCCTCCTGCGCGTCGACCGACGCTTGCCGGATCTCGTCGAGGTGCTTCTGATAAGACGCGAGAAAAGCATAATCATCCTTTGTCTTCGGATCGTTCAAAGGATCGAGGGAATACTTCCGACGGCGCCCCAAAGCCATCGAAAAAGACGGCAACGACAAACGACGAGAAACGCCCCACGGCTCCATGCGTGGCGGGGTCAACACATCATCCGGAGGAACATACGTGCGCCGGCCATAGCCAGGCTCCCCCGGCCTCGCGGCGGGACTTGGTCCTATATCCACAAATTCACGTTGCTGACGTGCTAATTCCTCATCGTAGGGAGGCCTGCCCTTATTCTGGTTCCGAGCCCCAACATCCTCGGGAGAAGGCGCGGATCTCCCCCGCGCCGCCGCCGGCCGCCCATAAGGCGAACCCACCTTTGACCATCCCTGCACCTGGCCGGACGGGTCGACAACCGCGCTCAACCCACCCACACGCCCGACCTTGTAATTCGACCCGAACGCGCGAGAGACCGCGCCCCCGGGATTCGCCGCCCCGGCCGCGCTAGACACGCCGGCCAGCACCGTGATCGCCGCGTTGAACGCTTCAATACCGTCCTGCGCGCCGGCATACCGCCGCGCAATGTCCGCAAGCTCTGCCGCGTAGGCCGCGTTCATCGAATCCGCTCCCGAACCGGAGGCCCGAATGTACGAAACGCCGCTAGGAGAAAGGTCTGGAAGATCCGTCAGGTCCTTGATCACATCACTCCCGTCTTCGTACTTCCCGCCGAGACCGGAAGCCCGCGCCGCTGCTTTGGCACGGCCAACCGCCAAACTGGCCGCACGCGCCTTATCGCCCCAAGGCAATGCCCAACGATTTTCCATAAGCCACCTCACTTTACAAATACCGCCCGCTCCATCTTCTCACGCGCCTTGCGCGCGTCACCCGCATCGTACGCATTCAGATACTCCGCCACGTTGCCGCCCAGAAAACCCTGCTTCACCCGCATCACATTGTCGCCGCGCAGAATGTTGGTGCGGAAAGCGCCGTCGACCGTTTCAAGAATCAACTCTGCACGCGCCCGCTGCCCCGGCGTGACCGCCGGATTGCGGGCCAGATATTCACGCACCGCCTGGCCGTCAAGCATGTCAAGCCCGCGCCCGTCATCGTGCCGCGCCCGCAGATACCAGATCACCGCGGCCTGCATCTTGCCGCCGTCAGCCCCGGCCGCATCCATCGCCTTCTGGAAAGCGCCGTAAAGTTTCTTCATGCGGACCATGTCGGCTGCGCCGGCGGGATCCAGTTGTTCAAGCTGCGCCGACGCATCCTTCCCCAGCTTCCGGACTTCTTGCCGTTCAGCAACAGTCTCGGCCTCGCGGCCATACTTCTCGCGGAACAGGTCGAGCCCGAGATCGTACACGCTGGGAACCAGCAGCTTCCCCGTCGGCTTGCGCTTCGCCGCCTTGTTCTCCTTGGTCGCCCCGGTCGGCGCAAGCGGACATTCACTCGCCCAGTGGCCCTCGGCCCCGCAGTTGTAGCAGGCGCCCGAACGGACAGGCGAAGGCACGCCCTCCTCAAGCGAGGCATCAAAAACTTCTTCGCCGGTGGCCGGGTCTTTCTTGCTCTTTTTCTTTGAAACCTCTTCATCCCCCGTCTTGGCACCGGGAGTCAACCCGCCGCGCAGCAGCCAGTCCGACGACTGTTTCAGCCGCGCCGCCGCTTTCGCACGCCGCACGGCCAGGCTTGCCCTCCAAGCCGCCGGATTAGGCCAGCGATTGGTCAACTTCCCTTGGTTGCGGCGCGCCGCCTGCAGAATCGCGTTGTAATCCAGGTCGGCCTCGCCCCAGTCGAACGGGTTGCCGTTCTTGGCCGCCTCAACATAATCATCGACCGCCCTCCGGAGCGACAGGTACTCTTGCTCAAACCGTTCATTGGCGGCCGAAACATGCTCAAAGTCCCACTTGGCGGCATCCGCATCTTTAATCGCCTTCTCGAATTCCGGGCTCCATTCGCCTTTGTCCCGCCTGGCCTTCATCGCCGCCCGCTGGGCGTCCATCAGATCAGCCTTGGCCTTCCCCAACGCGCGGGCCGCCGAACGCATATACCGCTCGCCATCAAAGAGCGCATCATCCACGTTGCCGGGCCGGTCGCCCAGCGCCTCCAAAAGATACTCGGCAAACCCCTCGCGGACCTCCGCCGGCGTGGGGACGATCTTCTTGGATGCCGGCAAAGGCCGCTCCTCCAGCCGGATCCCGTAACGCTTCCGCAGCTCGTTGAACGCCGGCGAATCCGTCGGCACCGGCTCGACCCGCATCTTGGGAATCACCTCGTCCGGGTTGCCTCCGATCGACTTGTAATATTCCTTCAACATGGAAATCGTCATCTTGCTCCAGGGCCGCCCCTCGATCTCCGTGACAACCCCGCGCGCCTTCTCGATCGCGGCGATCAGCGCCGCCTTGTTGACCGAACGCGCCATGTACCAGTCAGCCAGACGCTGGGCAACCTGGACAAACGTGTTCCCGCGAAGCTCCGGAGGAACCCCGGCCAGCTCCCGGGAAAGACGCGCCTCCCGCTCCGCCTCCTGCTCCGAGGAGCCTGTCTTGCCGACCGTCCCCCAGTACAGAGACAACAGGGCACGGCGCCTCGCGGCCAGCTCCGCATCGGTCTCGGCCACCGGGCCCGAAGTGGGCCCCTTGCCTCCGGGGTAGAGAAGATCCAAAGCCTGATTGCCGAGCCGCTGAATCAGCGCTCCAAGCTGGGTCGCCGTCAACACCAACCGCGGGCCGCTTCCAGAAGGCCTGGGACGAGCCGCAGCCGGCAGAGGCTCACTTGTGGGCCGCGGCTCGTGCGGCGCCGTGGAGGACACGCCACGCCGCATGGCGCGCATCGAGCGCCCGCCGCCAGAATAACCGGCAACCGGTATGAGCCCCATCACCGTCGTAAAGGCATCCGCCCAGGGGTCCGTGGTCGCGCCCGTCAACTGGACATCCTGCAGCCGCGAATACGCATCGCGGGCCGTACGGCGGGCCAGATCATCCCCCGCCGTGTCTTCTGGCGTCCACGCGCGCATCGATACGCCGGCGGGAGGGCCCGGCGAAAAATCAGTCAAATCCGGAATGACCGGGGATCCGTCCGGATAGGTTTGCCCGAGATACGCCTTGCGGGTCGCAGCCCTGGCCCGCCGAACCGCCAAGCTTGCCGCGCGGGCTTTGTCGCCCCACGGCAATGCCCAGCGGTTCTCGACCGGCACCGGGGGAATCGGCGGCTTGTAGTCCGCGGCCACATCCACCCCGACCTCAGCCATCGAGCAATGGCAGTTGCACTTGGGCGGCGTCATCCTCAGCCACTCAAGGAGCGTCTTGCTTTTCCCGTGTCGGTCAAGGCAGTCTTTGCAGTGGGGGCCTTTTTTGACCTCGCCCAAAATCCACATGTACTTTTGGGCAAGAGGCCCGCCCACAACGGCGCCCTTCGGCGCAGCTTTATTTTCAACGGCCTCCTCCACAATTCTCCGGTTTGTGATCGGAATCCCGCCCTTGATGTTCGGCTCGTTGGTCAGCGCAACATTTTCAAGCATGATCGGCCGCACACGCCCTTCACCAAGAGACTCGGTGCCGTCCGGATGACGGAACACCGGCGAGACCAGGCGGAACCGACCGCCGGTCACCGCGGCCAGGCCGGAAGAGGACCAGCGCACATTCGCCCAAAGCCCGTCATTGCGGGTTTGCAGATCGTTCACCCAGCCGGCCGCCTCGGAAGACTTGTCCGCATCAAGGGAGAAGTGGTCGAAATCGACCAGCAGGCCGGGAAAATTCTCCTCGGTCGCCTTGCGGTTCTGGAAATGCGCCACCATCGCATCGCAAGCCGCGCGGTCGATCACCTGGATCACGCCCGCGCCTTTGTGCGGATACTCGCCGCAAGGCGTCACCTGCACCCAGCCGTCCGCCGGCAACTGGAAAATGGTTTCGTTCATACCGCCACCCCTCCGCCAGGCACGGGAACCGTCGCCGCCCCGACCGGAGCGGCGCCAGGCATAGCGCCGCCGGGAGGCATAACCCCCGACCCGAACCCGCCCAGCGGATCCATGCTGAGCTTGATGCCCGCCTCGACCGGCCACTCCGGAAAAGCCTTGTCCAGAAGCGGCTTGTCGAAATCGCGCTGCAGCACCTCGGTCACCATCGCCGCGTCCGACGCCGCCACCTGCTTGAACGCCTCGGAGTGGGCCCCGCCGGCCAACGTGCC
>CAZXVN010000461.1:0-5475 GCA_964643945.1 uncultured Lentisphaeraceae bacterium
AGACCCGCGCGCAGGCCGAGGCGCTGGGTGGCGGTGCCGTTTACGGCCAGGTATGGAACCAGATTCCGGCTGCGTACAAGGACGGTTCCCACAAGAATCTGGCCTTCACCTCGGTCGCGCCTGCGGCGCTGGGCGGCGGCGATCTGGCCTATGTCGGCGCTTACACCAACATCTTTCCTGATCGTGCCGCGGACATAATGGCCGCGTTACTCTCCACAAAGGCGTGCGGCTTTGACTCGCTGACCTTCGCCACGTACAGCGGCGTGACGCTCCACGAGGTCATTCACTGCATCCACAGCATCTGGCATGACTTCTCCCCGAACAACATCATGGGCGGCGCCTATGACATCTCGCAATACTTCACGCTCACATACAATGCGGGCAACCCTACGCCCCATAACGAGTCCAGCGCGGCGACCCTCGGCAACCCGCGGGATCTCGCCGCATGGAACCGGTATCTGATGAGCGCCGATCCGCATGTATACAGCAACACGGCCGTGGGCGTCACCGCGGGACCGGAGTATCTGACGGCCACGTCCCGGTATCCGCTGGCTGTCTTCCAATACTATATTCCCTCCTCGGCGGTCGACCTGCACACCAATCTCGCCGCTGCCGCCACCACGGTCTTCCGTAAGCATGCCGGCCGTGCGCGGCAGGAACTGGGTAGTGCGCCCTTCAACATCATGGCGGTGGACACCGAAGGGAACATGAGCTACACCTCCTTTTCAGGCAGCAGCACAGTGCCGGTGGTGCCAATGGACGACAGTTACGCAGTGATCGCCAACAGGGCCACCCTCATTGTCGCGCCCGGCGTGTTCGGCAACGACATCAATCCGAGCGGCAGCACCTTGACTGCGCTACTGGCCAGCAACGCGGTCAACGGCGTCGTGTCGCTGGGTGCCAACGGCGGTTTCACCTACACGCCCACGCCGGGTTTTATGGGCACCGACACCTTCTGGTATACGGCCTGCGATGCCGTTTCGAGCGACCAGCAGGCGCACGTGACGCTGATTGTCTCGCCTGCAGCGGTCATCACGTCGACGACCAACGGGGTCGCACCTCTGGTCGTCACGTTCGCCGACCCTTCAACCGGTACGATCACGAACCGCTACTGGGGCTTCGGGGACGGAACATGGACAAACGCGAGCGCGACCAGCATCGTTCATGCCTACACGAATGCCGGCGTCTACTCGGTGACGCTGGTCGCGAGCGGGCCTGCGGGCGTCAGCTCGAACACATGGGACAATCTCATTGTCGTGTACGGCCTGTTCGCGAACACGCTTCCCTACCAGATCACGTTCGAGCCGCCTGAGATGCAGGTGGGCGACTCGCTGTTCGTGCCATGGCATTTGAACGGCTGGTACGGCGATCCCACGGGCTTAGCTTACGTCACCAACCAGCAGTATGCGTGGCTCGACACGAGTTACCCCGTGCCCACCGCGACCCATTCCAACGTCTTGGCCTACCAGAACGCCGTGTTTTCAAACCTGTTCACACACGTCAGCGCGCCGGCCCTGACGATTGTCGATCTCATGATCCGACCCGGATACTACGAGACGATGCCGGACACGAACACGCTCGCGGGAGTTCAGCTACCGTTGTTTGTGGACACCAACGGCCACCTCAACGCCTGGTGCAGCGGCGATCAGAACCACACAAACAGGATCTGGATGACGTATGCCAACGCGCCGATTGGCGTGACCAACTGGGCTCGCCTGACTGTAGCGTTCGATTACACCAGCGATCAGAGCAACGGGTTGGCCTACACCCGCCTCGCCCTAAACGGCGTGGTACTGCCGATTCCGGGGGGCTTAGGTTATGCCTGTAGCGAGGGCCGTTTTGTGCGCAGTCCGGACGGGAACTGGCTGGTGAGTGCGATTCCAACTGCCAGACAGTTGAACAGTCTGACGATTGCCGGGGTGGGGTACCTCGACGATCTCGTCGTGACAGACGAAGTGAAAAGGCGACCTCATACGGTGCTGTTGATACGGTAACACTCGTGTCACTTGCCGGTCTGGCGGAAATGGTCTTCAGTCAGCGCGCCAACCTGTTTGCCGGAGGCGTCAAACAAGGCTGCCCGCACACAGGTGGCCTTGTCGATCACGAGCGGGGCTGCGTACGCCGCCGACTCGGCCGTGGGGGCTTTGCCGTCCAGCGTGTAGCGAACCGTGCCGGGCGCATCAGCGGTCATGGTTAGGGTGAAGGATGTGTCGAACGTCCGCTCCTCGACATTGGAGAACCCCTCGCACTTCCACTGCACGGTGTGTACAAGTTTCCCGAGCAACACATCCGTGGCGGCCAGGCGCCGCTGAAAGTCCGGCCAGCTCTTGCCGGCTTCTTTGTTCCAGACGCGCTCGCCCATGGCTGCCACTGGCCAGCGCAGGTTGGCGATCTCCATGGCCTGAGGCTGTTCCCATGCGCAAATCTGCGAGCCGCTCATCCGGTCGTTGGGTGTTAGCTGCCGCCAGACGGTCTTGGAAAAGTCTTTCGTGTACGCGCCGAAGCGGTCGACGTTCCAGTCAAAGATCTTCTGCGTATACTCGGACAGCACCCGCATCACGTACAAGGGCGTCCATGAGGCGTTGATGATTGTGTAGCCGTCTTCCACCAAATCGTTGGGCTGGTAGAAACGGTTCTCGTAGACCATCACGATGACGTCCTTGGGAATCGGGAATTTGCTGTTGGGTTCGCGGCCAAAGCCTTCCCACACGATGGTTCGCTTGCCGTTGCTCTTGACGGCGGCATCCATCCGGACAAGAAAGCGGCGGTACATCTCGTGCTGGCCCTTGTCCCCCAGCCCCAGCTTTTTGAAAGCCTCTTGGAAGTGGACGTTCTGGTCGGCGTAGACGTAGTCGGCCTCATCCCCGCCGATGTGGAAGTAGGGCGAACTTTTGAAGACCTGGCACATTTCGCCAATGATCGCCGCACAGGCTTGGATGACCTCCTCGCGGGCGAAGTTGATGCTCGCGTGATGTTCGTAGGGCTTGGTGCCGCGGATCATCCAGAAGTCGGGGTCGGAACGGTTCAGCGCGGCGCTGTGGCCCGGAATGTCAAACTCGGGCACGATGATCACGTTGCGGGCGTCAGCATAAGCCACGAGGCTTGTCAGGTCGTCCAGCGAGTACGGCGCGCCGCCGTTCTGATTCTGCGTAAGCACCTTGGGGAAGGCCTTCGTAGGAAACATGAAGCCCTGATCGTCCGACAGGTGCAGCTGCAAAAAACGGATCTTGTAGAGGCGGCATAAATCGACGATCTGCATGAGATTGCCGATCATGTGGTACTTGCGCGCCACATCGATCATCAGTCCGCGGTAAGCCTTGTCGGGGCTGTCCACGACGGTCATTCTGGGTAGCGCGGCCGCGTTGCCCTGACCGGTGATCGCCTGCAGCAAGCTGACCGTGCCCAAGGCGACCGCGCCGTAATTTCCGCCCGCGATGGTCGTCTGCGCGTCCACGTTCAGGCGGTAGGCCTCGCCTTTGGCGGCGCGGTCGAGCGTCAGCACGATGTCCCCGTTTTTGGGCGCTCCGCGGACGGCTGAAAGCTTCAGCCCGGTTGTGGCTGCGATCTCGCTGGCCAGCACCTCAGCCAGAGGCAGCAGCGCCGGGGTGCCCGCGACGATCCGTGCGGATGGCAGCAGGCGCACCTGCCCGTTCTTGAGGTCGACCTGCCGGGGCCAAGGGATGAGGGCAGGCGTGCTGAGGCTGTCCTGCGGCGCCACGGCCGCATTTGCCGGCTGCACAACCACCGCCGTCGCGAGCGTGGCTGCTGCCATGACTTTTGTCCATGGGCGTGTTTTCATGGGGTCTCCTTTTTTTTGAGGGCCTCATAGAGGCCTTGGCAGAGCTGGTCGGCCAGCAGCTCGTTTCCTTTGGCAGTCGCATGTACACCGTCACCTGTCAGGATGCCCTGGTTAAAAAACCGAAGGCTTCCGTCCAGCCGCATCTCGGGATTGTGGTTCATGAGATAGGATATGAAGGCCTTGCGCAGGTCAACCAGAGTCGCGCCGGTGGCTGTGGCCACTTTGCGGGTGATGGCGGCGTACTCGTCGCACTTCGGGTTGTTGGCGTTCCCTTGAGTGGGGTCGTCGCCCCAGACGGAGAGGGTGGCGAGCACCGGTACGGCTTTGGCGGTTTTGGCCGACGTCACCAGATCGGTCAGAGCCTTCTCGAAGTCGGCGGGGCTGGTCTTGCGCCACCAGACGTCATTGACGCCGATGTAGATCACCACCGCATCGGGCTTGTCGTCTGCCAGGTTCTCCGCAAACGGCCTCGGCTTCGTGTTGCCGACATGCGCCGTGCCGATATCGCCGTCACGCAGCGTCAGCACGCCGCCGCCGTTTACGCCATGGTTGATAAGCTTCACGCCGAGTTCCTTTGTGCCCTCGCCGGACTTGAGCGCCTGATTGATCACAGAAATATACCCGCCGCCCCACGTGATGGAATCGCCGAAGAAAGCGATCTTCATGCCATTCTTGAGCGGGGAGCCTTTGCCGCTGAGGCTGGCGCGCCCCGTTGCCGCGTAGGCCTTTTGGCGCTCGGCCCTCGCCGCATCAGAAACATCATAAGGCG
Organism: uncultured Lentisphaeraceae bacterium; assembly: GCA_964643945.1. Lineage (GTDB taxonomy): Bacteria > Verrucomicrobiota > Kiritimatiellia > RFP12 > UBA1067 > JAHFSX01. The sequence continues at coordinate 4,569 of CAZXVN010000461.1, forward strand.
GGTTCACGGGCTGGACAGGCCCATTCGGCACGAGCTCGCCGGTCTTCAGGATCTGGGCCGTGTACAGGCCTTCCGCATATCCCGCAGGGTTGCGGAACCCTACGCGGGCAAGCTGCTGGAGCGTGAGAGATTCCGATGTGTTGCCGAAACTGATCCGGTCAGCCCCTCCGCCTTTCTTGCTGCCCTTCCACGTTCTCACGATCAGGTCTTTCTTCAGGTTCCATGCCACGGCGCGGCTGTCGGCCACCTGCAACATATTGCTGCCCTCGCCGCAGTCGCTGAAGGCGTCACCTTGCAGATCGATCGGGCCCAGCGTCTCCCGATGCCCGGTTAACACGAGCGCGGCCTGTTCACCAGCAAGTCGGAGCGGGGATGCGTCCGCCACCTGCTCATCGGCGCCCAGAAGCAGCTTCGCATCGGCTTCGATCACCAGCGGCCCGGCTACGGCGCTCACGCCCGCCGGCTTCGCCAGCGTGGTCTTGCCGCTGGCCGCGGTGAACGTTCCGCTCAGCGTGTTGGCCGCTGTGCCGGCCAGCGTCGTGCCGAGTCCAGACTGGCACTTCAGGTCGCCTTCGCCCGCGATAACCCCCGTCATCGTTGAGCTGTTGCCGCCGGTTCCGTAGGCCCATGTCACGCCTTTCATGACTCGGACGGTGCCCGCATGCGGGCCGGAGGGACTGATCATCGCGGCCCAGCTCGCATTGCTCGCAATCAGGAAATTGCGGTCCGTGGGCGCAGAGCAGACCCAGAAAGCGCCTCCGTTCATCACCACGTCCTGCGTTCCGGTTCCGAGCGCTGCGCGGTGGGTGATGTAGAGCATGCCGCTCGCGATGGTCACCGGCCCGGTGAATTCCGAGTTGTCGCCCCCGAACGCAACGCATCCCGCGTTCCCGCCGGCAATGGTGAT
>CAZXVN010000462.1:0-4394 GCA_964643945.1 uncultured Lentisphaeraceae bacterium
CCACGCCGCCGGCAGGCACCCTTAAAAAGCGGAGCGGGTACGGGTTCAAGCGGACTTAGATTTTTGAGGCGTACGCGCCGTCCGCCACCGGCGGCAAAAAGCTCGTCCGCGTGACCCGTACCCCGGAGCGAACTTCACCGCCGCGGCGCTTTCACAAAGGAACAACATGAACCAAATCACAATCGCAATCGAACCGGAAGTCCTGTCCGACAAATCGGTTGCCCTCAACCTGGTGCTGACACAAGACACCAGCCGCATCGTCATCCCCGTCACCGGCCACGACCATGCAACACTCGCGGCGGACACAATCGAAGAAGGCCTTCTCTCCTTCACGCTGGCCGACGTGGTCAACACCCTGAAAGAAGAACACCCATGAAACAAACCGCCGGGACCCCGCGCAACAAGAGCCTCATCCGTTACTTGCGACTCACCGCAAAATTCAAACCACGCTTCCTCATTCAGCGGTCAGCGGTCAGCATACAAACTTCCTTGACCGGCGTTGACGGTGTGAGCCAAAAGCCGTATGCTGTGGTCGTTTTAAAACCCCGCTTGGGCAGACAGGTGCGGGTGCGCCTGTCAGGAGAACCACGGAGGGTTGGATGTGTACGGTAACCTGGCCCCAAACCAGGAGTGGGGAACGACTACATATGATGAAAGTATTAGCACGCATGTTTGGCAGACCGGTTTCCCCGCCCTTCGGCCAGAACGCCAGATCTTTCAACGGCCTTCACCTCAACAGCAAACCCCTAGCAGCACCAACATCTATGAAGCCACACTTCAACCCCTTTTCTCCGGCTCTCCGAAAGCACTTTAGCCCCTCATGCGCACCAACCGTGAAAAGCAATTTCCTAGCCATCGCTACAATATTGGTAATTTGTGGTTCCGGGTGCGATGAAAAGCAGAGCCTAAAGCATATACAGAGTTTGGGTTACGAGGATCGCATGGATGCCGTAAAGAAAGTGCATGATCAGGCTTTATTGGCGGAGATTGCTATAAATGAAAATTATCCCATCGTCGAGATTGCAATCGCCAAATTGACAGATCAATCAATGATCGCAACAGTAGCGTTACACGGCAAATCCTATAATGCTCGATACTACGCAATTGAAAAACTTACGAATCAGACAGTCCTTGCGAACATTGCAATTGACTTTGCTGAGGACTCGAAATTGCGCATGAACGCCTTGAAAAGGCTGACCGATCAGACTTTGCTTGCCAAAGCTTGCCAAGAAGTAACTGTGGGGCCGGGTGAAGCGGAAATTGCAATCTCGAAGCTGACAGATCAGGCTTTGCTCGCAGAAGTCGCCTTCAAGGCTAGGGATGAAAATATTAAATTGAATGCGATCGTTGCTCTCGATGATCGCAAGATCCTAGAAGAAGGAGCCCGTGATACTACCTATTTTAGCAGTAGTACACGCAAGGCATGTGTTGTCAGGCTATTATTGACCGATCCAGTTATTAAGTCTCATGTCGGTTTAACTAAGACGAAAGTCTACGAAAGCGTCTCTATTAAGGGTGGTCTTGCGCTTGGCCAAAGAATTGGCACATCACAAATGTACCAGTTGCAATCAACAGGAAAAGGGGAGACAGTCCGGGACGTAGCGTTTAGCGTCAATAGTGATGCGAAGAATGGGTTCTTGGTTGGAAATGGCCACTATTTCGAGCTTTACGATTTGGCTGTTAAGTCGATTCTATCTAGCCTTCCACCGATCGATGCGCAGCGTGTCAAGGCGGAGTATCGAACGATACTCGGAAGCTCGGAACCTAACCCCCTCCAGCCCGATCCATGAACCACCAACCTCCATTTCCCAGCCCTCCGGTCCGGCCACCGGTTTTTCCAACGGCCTTCACCCAAAAGCAAATTCCTAGCAATCATGGACAAATTCAACGTGGCAAAAGCCTACAAGGATGGACAACGTAGCTTTATCGGAGCCGATCTACGCGGGGCCGACCTACGTTGGGCCGTCCTCAGCGGAGCGGACCTCAGCGGTGCCAATCTAAGCGGGGCCGACCTACGGAAATGCGACCTAAGCCGCTGCAACCTCAGCAATGCCAACTTCAGCAATGCCGACTTGAACTTAGCCATCCTAAATGGGGCTAAGACTACAGGGGCCATTGGCTTGCCTTCTTGGCGGCTAGAGCCCTGAGATGCGGGGATGGCGCTCGCAAACCGAAACCAAACCAACCCCCGGCGGATAGGCCGTACAAGCTGCGTTTTCGAGGGAGCGGCGGAATAAGGGGCGGGCGAATAACGGCGGTTATGTCAGGTTCCTGAGCAGGGTGAAAAGGGCACGGGGCCGGTCCGGCGGGGACTTTTTGACGCCCCGCGTTGACGGCGGGCGCCGAAAGCCGTCCGCGTAGAAGAGGGAGCGCGTCTCGCCGTTTTCCGAAACGAGTCCGGCGACGCCGCAAAGGCGGACAGACTTCCACCTCACAAGCGGGGCTTTACTCATGCTCGCTCGTGAATACACTCTCTCGTCCTTCGCACTACCCCTCGCCCCATCCGCGCGGAAACCTCGCCCGGCCATCCCCACGGCAGCACGCCCCGTGCTTGTCCGTCCCACCCGATCTATCCGTCCGATTCACACATCTCCCCACAACTAATGCACTTCTCGCAATAATGCAATGACGCACTTCTTCTACTGACCTGGAGGCAAGACAGCCCGGAAGCCGTTGAAGCAGTCGTTGCGGACGTGCGGGCCAAAGTTGCGGCGGGACGCAGACCGGCAAAAGTCCGCGCTGATGTACCAACTGCCGCCGCGAAACACGCGGTACGAGCCCCCACTCGGTGCCGTAGCAGGCCCACGCGGGTTGGTCACACTGCCGGATGGGTAGAAATCAAACTCGTCCCAGCACCACTCCCCAAGGTTGCCGCTCATGTCGTACAGACCGTACCCGTTCGCCACGAAACTGCCGGCTGGACTGGTGTAGGGCGATGGCGCGTTGTCGTAATCCGGGTGATAGCCGCGCGTCGGGCTCGTGTCGTAAGCAAAGGATGCGGAGCTGGAGTAGTTCGCCCGGCTGTGGCTGATCGTGTCGCCCCAAGGGAAGCGCTTGCCCGATAGCCCGCCCCGCGCCGCCTTCTCCCACTCCGCCTCGGTCGGCAGCCGGTAACCCGCCGCCGACCAATTGCAGACGATGTCGTCGTGCTGTTCAGCCTTGTACGTGGCCCCGCCCCGGGTGTAGCACGGCGGCCTGCCCTCCTTCTCGCTGCGGGCGTTGCACCATTTCACGCAGTCGTACCAGTTGACATTGTATACAGGGTGGCTGTCCGCCTTGCCCGCACCCACAGAACCGATGTCGTACTCGTTCGCCGCAGCCCACGTCCGCACCTCTTTCCACTTGTCCCACGTCACCTCGATCTTGTCCATGTAGAACGCGCTCACGTACACCGTGTGGACCGGCCACTCGGCTTCCCCTCCTTCGCCCAAATTATCTCCCATCTGAAAACTGCCCGCAGGGATCAGCGCCATGCCGGCAGGCGGCGTTGGATCAAACAACCGCAAGGCCATCGCCGCATTCGTCACCTCATGTCGCACGTAATCGACCCAGTTGCTCGACCCTACTAATGTCGTCGCCCGCTGCACCGTGCATGTCACGCCAACCGTCGCAGCATTCGTCCAAGACAGTGTTCCGTCAGAAGACAACGCCGTGATCATCGAATTCGTCGGCGAAACTACCCTGAAGTAAACAGCCGTCTGTTGTCCAAACCCCGTAGAAACCGCCATCAAAACCAAACAGCTTCCAAGCACGCCAACCATCCGTTTCATCGCCACCGCCTTTCACAAAATCATAAACATGTGCATATTGACGCTTTAACCGGCCCGCCGTCAAACAGTATCGATTCGATTGCGGCACGCGGATACGCTCGCCCTCACCGCCCTAACGCCGCGCTTGTACGCGCGGCTCTGCCAACAGCCTTCCCCACCCGCCGCCGCTTGCTCGTTCAGCCGCGGCGCATACGCCGCCTTCCCTCTCGCGCGGCCATACGCCGTCGGCCCCCGCATCCGTGCCCTTGGCGTCCGCGCATCCCGCGTGCCTACACGCGGCAAGGGCTTTGCCTCTGCGCTACCGGCGGGCAGCGTTCTTGGTGCCGCCGGCGTACGGTCACCGGCTGGAACACAAATCAAAGGCATCAGCACCGACCAAGCGCTCCCGCAATCCGCCCGCATCACGGGCAGTGACTGCCCGGCGTTCGTCTTGCGGTTCGCGCCCGGCCGTGCCGTCTCATTCCCCAGCCAAAGGCCAATACGCTACCGCGCTCTTACGCGCGGAAACACTCACTCGCCCGGCAGGATGCCGCGATCCGCCCTAGCGGGCTAATCCAAACGCCTCCCGCAAGGGCGACCTGCGTCACCCGCCGCTGCTCGTTCGTGACGAAGATTAACGCGCTC
>CAZXVN010000463.1:0-3013 GCA_964643945.1 uncultured Lentisphaeraceae bacterium
AACTGCGCCCCCTCCCCCCGCGGGGGGAGGGGAGACAAACCGCACCTTTCCTTTGGCGCACTAAACGAGCCCGCCCGCCTTGGCAGACTAACCGCGCCCTTCCCGCGCCCCGGGGGGCGCACTTAGTTTGTCAATCGACCAGGAAAACTTTATTTGGGAATGTTTTTGTTGTGCTGAAAGGCATCAGGGTCGTTATGATTTATGCTGTTCAGAGTGGACAGACATGCAAACGATAAGGCTGTTGATAAAGGCGTGTCATCGATGGGCGGGGTGGCTGGCGCGGCTGGGGTTGCTGCTGTTTGCCAGTAGCTGGGCACCCCCTGTCTTCGCTGCCGAGCCGGACTTGGGGTGTGAGGCGCCGACCTTCGACTTTGGGTTCGTGATGGTTACGCAGACCGTAAGCCATACCTTCGAGTTGTATAACAAGGGTGACGCTACGGCCATGATCGCGAACGTGCACAGCACCTGCGGTTGCACCACCACACTGCCGACCCGTCACGCTGTGCCGCCGGGCGAGACCGAGCCGCTCACCGTTCTCTTCGACCTTAAAGGCAGACACGGCAAACAGCACCGCCCTGTGTATGTCAGTTGGAACAGCGCCGACGGCCAGCCGTTGCGGCTCATGTTGACGGGTGTAAGCGTCATCGGTATCGAGGTCGAACCGGCTTGTGCGTTTTTCAGCAACGTGTCGCCTCAAGGCAAGTTGGAGCGGGTGGTGCGGATTTACGACCCGGTCAGCAACAGTTTGTTTCGCATCACCGGCGTCACCTGTGCGGATTCCCGTTTTACCACGCGCATCGAAACCGCCGTGGATGGACGCGACTATCGGTTGGTGGTGGGGTGTGCGGGCCCACGTGAGCCCGGGGAAATTTCGACTTCTGTATCCGTGGAGACGGATCGTCCGGATCGTAAAGTGCTGAAGGTGCCGATCTACCTGACAACACAGGAAGCTGTGAGTCTAATTGGGAGAGAACTGAAATGAAAACCACATTGCGAATGATGCTGAAAAAGTATGGATGGGTAGGAGTGGCGGCGGGAATCGGGTTGTGCGTGCCCGTAAGATGCTTGGCTGCGGATCCGGACTTGCCGGGCGCGGTGCCTAACATGGAGGATATCCCCGCCGGTTCGTATGTCATCCCGATGGACACAACCCGTCAGAACATTATAACGCCGTTTAATATGAAGGCGTATGGTTTGATTAACGCCCTGCTGCACGCCAATGTGCCTGTGAAGTGGGCCATTAAAGCAGGCAAGGCCAAGGACGCGGCCGATTTTTCGGCCTACGTGCAGCGGTTCTCTCCGAGCGCAGCGGTGGCGGGGCCAGCCACTTTTTATACCGGCCCTTTTATTGTCGAGCAGACTTATACCAATGTGGCGCGTTCAATCATCAGTTCCTATGGCAACAGTGTGGCTGTCTATCAGATCCTCTCAAACGTCACGGTAGACGTCCGCTACACGTTGAACCATAAGCCACAGATTGCGATTTTTGATGACGGCGGAAAGGCGGCTATTCACGAAAAGTGCCTCACCGATGGAGGATTTCCGGTAAGCGACTATGAGATCTATCAAACAGCGACTATTCTCAACTCGCTCGGGACTACGACGTGTGTCACCTTCGCTTCGTCTCCCCATTGGCAACCGGCAGGCGAACAGGTCGCGCAGGTCGCAGCGGTTCGGTCATTCATCCAGTCGGGAGGCAATTTTCTGGGGCAGTGCGAGGGTGTGGCGGCTTACGAGAACATCGCAAATGGTCATTTTCAGAGTACGGCAGGGATTTTTGATAACGAAGATTCTGGCACGTCATTTACTTATCCGAATGCGGACATGGCGTTCTGTCAGTTTCTGGGCAACCTCGACGACCAGGGCGGCTCGCTCCAGGAATGGGGTCTTAACCCCGGTTCGTCGTGGACGAACCGTGCGTATTCCGTTGTCAACTGCGCGGCCAAGGCCAACGCTTATCGGGCGACCGTATCTAAGCTGGATCCAGATGGCATCGGCTCTGTGATGTTCTCGCTGGGCGGACACTCATACCAGAGCACAAGCGATATGACCATCATGAATGGCACGCGCATGTACCTGAACGCGGTTTTTGTTCCTTCCGACCGCCCAGGATCCTGCGGAGTAACCTTCACCGTTGATCTTGAGTTGACCAAGTCGCCCAGCAATCTGGTGATGCAGGTCGGCAGCAACGTGACCTTCACCGTCGCGGTTACCAACAAGGGGCCGGGTAACGCGACAGGTGTCAGCGTCAAGGATATCCTGCCACCCGCGTTCAGCAATGTCAGCGCCACTGCCAGCAGCGGCGTCTACACGAACGCGACCGGTATTTGGGGCATTGGAAATATGAACCGGTACGCCTCGGCATCTTTACAGATCACCGCCACAGCCACGCAACCCGGCGTGATCACGAACACGGCCCAGGTCTGGACCGTTTTTCAGGGCGATCCGGACTCGACGCCGGGGAACAGCGTGCCGACAGGGGACGATCAGGGCACGTCCGTTGTCATTGTTGAAGCGGCCGATCTGAGCCTGACCAAGACGGTGAACAACGCCGCGCCGAACGTCGGCAACAACGTGACCTTCACGGTGGCGGTCTCCAACGCCGGCCCCAGAGCGGCCACGAGCGTGACCGTGCAAGACATCCTGCCCGCGGGCCTGAGCTTCGTGAGCGCCGGCAGCGGCACCTACAACTCCGGCAGCGGCATCTGGACTATCGGTATGCTGAACGCGGGTGCCACGACCTCGCTGACAATCACGGCGACCGTGCTGGTCACCAACGTGATGATCAACACGGCGCAGGTGTGGACCTCGGCTCCCCAGTTCGACCCCGACTCGACGCCCGGCAACAGCGTGGCCTCGGAGGACGACCAGGCCAGCGTGACGATCACGCCGCGGATCTCCTACCTCTCGCTGACCAAGACGGTGAACAACGCGGCGCCGAACGTCGGCAGCAGCGTCACCTTCACGGTGGCGGTCTCCAACGCCGGGCCCAGCGCGGTGACCGGCGCGACCG
>CAZXVN010000464.1:0-5710 GCA_964643945.1 uncultured Lentisphaeraceae bacterium
CGTGGATTGGTGTAAACGGCGGCGGCGGCGGTGCCGGCGCAGCCGGCGCGGCGGGTGGAAACACATCCGGCACCAGCGGAAATGGCGGCAAGGGGTTAACCAATGCCATTTCAGGTTCTGCCGTAGTGTATGCCGGTGGCGGAGGTGGCGGCGAAATACAAGCAGCTTTTGCAGGCACGGGAGGCTCTGGCGGCGGAGGCAACGGCGGCAACGGTGTCGCAGGATCAAACGGGACAGATGGTCTTGGTGGCGGAGGTGGCGGTGGCGGTTTCGTTTCTTATCTTGCTGGAGGTAAAGGCGGCTCCGGTGTCGTGATCGTGCGCTATTTGACTGCCACTACGACCGCGCACACCTACAGCGGCAACACCACCGTCAGCGCCGGCACCTTGGCGTTGGCCGCCAGCAATTCCATCGCCAACACCCCCAAGATCAGCATTGCCGGGGGCGCGACATACGACGTTTCGTCCGCCACGGCCGCGACCGTTGGCGCCGGGACGCTTGGTTCCGGACAAACCCTCGAAGTGCCTGCCAGCACGACCACCGCAACACTTAAAATGGCCAGCGGGCATGGTCTGACCTTTGGCAGCAGCAGCCCCCTCACGTTCACGGCGTTTACATCTGGATATGTGCCCCTGACGTTGTCGGGCGCTGGCACGCTGGCCCTGGGGACAAGCACGACGGTGACGGTGACTGTCGCAAGCAGCAAGTTGCCCGTTGGCTCTTACAGACTGATTGCAAAAGGAGGGACTGCGGTAGTCGGGACAACCGTCCCCAGTGCCGTTACGGTGAACGGTAACGGCGTAAACGGAGTGCCCTCGCTCCGCATCACCAGCGGAGAGCTTTTCTTGGATGTCGGGGTCGGGCCTGCCAACAAACTGGTGATGAAGACCGCGCCCTCGTCCAGCGTCGCTGCGGGCGCCACCTTTGGCACCCAGCCGGCGGTTTATGTGGAGGACCAGTACGGCAACGTGTTGACCGGCGACAACGGCACGGTGGTGACGGCTACGGTGGGCACGGGCACGGGTCCGCTGACCGGCACGCTCACCGCGACGGCTTCCGGCGGCACGGCGACCTTCAGCGGTCTGGCCGCCCCCACCCTGGCGCAAACCGGGTTGAAGCTGACGTTCACCGCTAACGGTCTGGCCAACGCGGTAGATACGACCAGCATCACGGTTTCAGCGGCGGCGGCCAACAAGCTGGTGATGAAGACCGCGCCCTCGTCCAGCGTCGCCGCAGGCGCCACCTTTGGCACCCAGCCGGCGGTTTATGTGGAGGACCAGTACGGCAACGTGTTGACCGGCGACAACGGCACGGTGGTGACGGCCACGGTGGGCACGGGCACGGGTCCGCTGACCGGCACGCTCACCGCGACGGCTTCCGGCGGCACGGCGACCTTCAGCGGTCTGGCCGCCCCCACCCTGGCGCAAACCGGTTTGCAGTTGACCTTCACGGCCGACAGCCTTTCAAGCGCGGTGGACACCACCAGCATCACGGTTTCAGCGGCGGCGGCCAACAAGTTGGTGTTCACGACCCAGCCCTCGGCGAGCACGGTGGCGGGCGTGGCGTTTGCGACGCAGCCGGTGGTGACGATTGAAGATCAGTACGGCAACACGGTAACGTCGGGCGCGGACTCGATGGTGAGCGTGGCGCTGACGCTGACGTCGGGCACGGGCAGCCTTGGCGGGGCGGCGTCGATGAATGCCGTCGCCGGCGTGGCCAACTTCGCGGGCAAGGGTCTCAGCATTGACCTGGTGGGCGCCAACAAAGTGCTGACGGCGACGGCGACGGTGGTGGCCGGGCAGAAGACCACGACGACAAGCCCAGCCTTCACAATCACTCAGGGCACGACCTCGGTGGCGGCCTGGCCCACGGCCGCGACCATTACGAACAACCAGTCGCTGGCCTACGCGACGCTGAGCGGCGGCTCGGCCACCAACACGGCGGGCGGGCCTGTCCCCGGCGCCTTCACGTACGACTTGCCAACCAGCACAGTGCCGGGTGCCGGCAGCACCAACATGGCGGTGACCTTCACCCCGTCCGACACGAACAGCTACACCACGGTCGCGGGCGGCTGGGTACACATCAACCGCTTCCCGGTGGCCAAGCCCAACTCCGCCGGCACGCGCCAAGGCCAGTCCGTGTCCATCAGCGTCGGCAAACTGCTGGCCAACGACACCGACATGGACGGCGACACGCTGGCGGTGACGAACGTGCTCAGCCCCAGCGCCAACAGCGGCACGGTGGTGCTGACCAATAACGTCGTGACTTACAACTCCGGCTACAGCGGCACGGACACCTTCTCGTATGTGATCTGCGACGTCTACGGCGCCATGGCAACCGGCACGGTCACGGTGGTTGTCACGTCCGTAACGAGCGGCCCGGTGTCGTTGAACCCCGTAGGTGGGATTGAGACCACCAACGGCTTTTTCGTCGTGCATTTCGCCGGCGTCCCGGGCTACACCTACACGGTCGAGGGCACCGACTCCCTCAATCCCGGCGAGATCGACTGGCAGCCGAGCGGCGAAAACAAGATTGCGCCGGTCACGAACGAGGGCTGGGGCATAGGCATCTTCGAGTTCAGCGAACCCATAGGGGCAGCGTCCCGCTATTTCCGGACCGTATGGCCTGCTTATTCTCATTAAGGAAAAACAACATGAACATACCCATCAAACGTGCGGCGTTTGCGCTGCTGCTGGCAGGTCTGACAACCCACACTCATGCGGCTGTGGTTGCGGAGTGGAGCGGAGCGCAGGAGATCAGGGACAACGATGCCTCGGGCGTGGCTTATTCTTTCACCTTAAGCGGTCAGCCGTCCGAAATCACGGGCATATCCGTGTCCCTGTCCGTTTCGGGCGGCTGGAACGGCGATCTGTATGCCTACCTCTCGCACGGCGACGGCTTCGCCGTGCTGCTCAACCGGGTGGGTGTCATGACAGCCGGTTCCGACGGCTACGGCAATACCGGATTCGACGTGACGCTGAGCAGCGGCGCAGGTGCTGACATCCACAGCTACCAAGGCTCGAACCCGAGCTACAATGAGTCCGGGCAACTCACCGGCAACTGGGCGGCAGACGGGCGTTTTCTGGATCCTACCTCCAGCGTGCGCGCCAACACGCTAGACGTTTTCATCAACGGACTGAATCCCAATGGATTATGGACGCTCTTCATCGCCGACCTGAGCGGCGGGGAGCTCTCGACGTTAACCAGTTGGAAAGTGGATATTGTGCCGGAACCCAGTTCGCTGGCGCTCCTGCTCGCGGGGGCGTTAGCTCTTGTAAGCCTGTCCCGCCGGAGAGTGAAGAAGCTTCAGGGTTAAACCTAACGCGGGCTGACGCCCGCTCATTTCATATCGAGGATTTCCTTCTGAAGCGCCTCGGGGATGTCGACCTTAACTTCGGCAAGGGCATCCAGCCGCTGGAGCACCCCGTTTTTATCGCCCTGCTTGATTTGGGCGCGAAGCAGGGTGAATTGATAAGCCGGGCAGTCAGGTCTGGAGGCAACGGCCTGTGTTGCTGTTTGCGCAGCTTCGTCATATTTCCCGGCATCAAACAAGATGCAGGCCAGCGTGTCGAGCGCATGCAGAAGTTTGGGATCAAGAACACAAGCCTGCCGTGCAAAGCTCTCGGCCTCGACCAGCTTGTTTTGGCGCCGCAGATTCTCCCCAAGATCATTGCAGGCTGCCGCCGTGGGAAGTTTCTCAATGCTCCTGCGCAGAAAATCCTCGGCTTCCTGTAACTTGCCGCGCGCCATTAACAAGGAGCCCATGAGGTAGTTTGCGAACGCATGATCAGGGTCTGAGTTGAGCAGGTTGCGCGCGTCCATTTCCGTAAACTCCGGATTGCCAAGCGCCAGGTCCAGTTCGAACAAGGCGCTCCAGATGTCCGGCAAAGCGGCGTTGAGGGACAGTGCCCTGAGCAGGGATAACCGCGCCGCTTTGAACTGGCCGGGGCCTTTCTTCCGCAACAGGAAGCCGCGGACGGTGTGGATCAGAAAATGGTTAGGGTTATTCAGGGCTTTTTGCATCTTCGGCAAAACCGTATGCTCGACAAGCTGCGTGTCCCCTTGATTCAGCAAAAGATCGACTTGCAGGGTCCAATAGCGCAAATCCTTCGGATATTTCTTTGTGGCCTCTGTCAAAAGCGTCAGCGCCTGGGCAAAGTCTTCCTTCAGGATGGCGAGTTTGATGGTCTGATACAGCAAGTCGTCTTTCCCGACGCCCGCCGCTAACGCCTTTTGCATCCACTTCTCAGCCGCCGGCGTGTTGCGCTGGAGGATCATCAGCACACTGAGGCCAAACAAGGCGCCTTTGTTTGAGTCGTCCTTTTCCAGCGCGGCCAAATAACAGGCCTCCGCTTTTGCAAAGTCATTCGCCTGGACATAAAACAAGGCGTTCTCAACCAGAGCGGCAACTCCCGTCTGTTCTGACAAGGCGAGCGCTTTCCGGTTCTTGTCGGTGGCCACTGCGGGTGCCCCGCGGAAGGACCACAACACGGCCTGTTGCTGATAAAACGCCTGTTGCCGGATCGTGCCGTAGTTCTGAAAGATCCCTGTGAGCCCTTGAGCCTGATAACTGCGGCTGGTCATCGCCGTTTTAATTTTCGCTTTCAGACGGTCGAGCGCTTCGGGATGTATTTTTTGCCGGCTGGCCAGCGTATATCCGTTGATCGCCGCGCTGATGTTCATCGGATCGATCTGGCTTGCGCGCGCATAAGCCTGATACGCGGCTTCGGTCTGGTTCAGATCCTCCAGCATGACGCCCAGTTCGTTAGCCGCCAAGCCGGCCTTCATCCGGAGCATCTCGCCGAGTGTGGCGACATATCCGGTCTTTTCGTCCTGCTTCAAGAGAAGCGGAATAATTCGGTCCGTGAGCGTCCGGTTCTCCTCCTCGATTTTTGTCAGATCCACCTTCTGGTCAGGGTGGACGCCGCCGAACGCCAGCCCCTCCGGGACGGCACGGTAGCCGCACGCGGTCCAAATGTCCGGCGTCGCTAAAACCATCGCGCGGCTTCCGGCTTGCGGGTCCGTGGTGAACCACTCCATCACAAACCGGACCATCCCGAGGGAAAGCGCGTTCTGGAGACGCTGCCGGTTTTGGCCTGCAAAGACCGGGCTGGAAGCGATGAGCTGCCGGGTCCGCTCCTCTTCCTGCGGAAGGGCGTGGAGACGCAACGTGATCAGCGTCAGCGGCTTGTTAAGCATGTGGGCTTGAATCAGGAGGTGGTTGTCGAGATAACCGTTTGAAATCAGCCAGGTGCGCTCTTTCATCACGGTCAGCATCTCGCGGGCGGTCTCGTCGGCGAACAAATCCCGGCGTGCGTCCACCTGATGGAAACTGCGCCAGGGGGTTGCCAGCACCAGAAGCAGGAGAACCGACAGCAGACCTCCCGCGCACATGTGCAGGATGCGAGAACCCCGGTAGCCTTCACCCTCATTTTCAATCGCAAGATCATCGCCGCGCGGCCGATCGTCCGGGCCGAAGAAAAGCAGGCAGGCTGAGATGCCCATGGCGGCGGCGACCGCAAGGATCGCATACCCGAAAACAGGATAATGGCTGATGGGCTTAAAAAAGAGCCTCCTCACCAGAATTCATGGGCGAACACCGGTTCGGGTAATTTTCCAAGTTGATGCATGACAGCGATTTGTAAAACATCGAAGCTTCGAAAGCCAAAGGCTTTTCTGATGGTCAGTTTGAATTTGTTGTTGGAGGCCT
>CAZXVN010000465.1:0-10516 GCA_964643945.1 uncultured Lentisphaeraceae bacterium
GTGACCGCCGCAGCTCTAACGGCCTTTTCCGCCGCCTCTTTCAGTTGAGGAATACCGAGTTCCGTCATGATGTTTGCCAGCCGCCGGACGCGAAGTTTCGCGACGGCCCTTGCCAGCCTTTCAGCGGTAGACGGGTCAGCCGAAAGCGCATCCTCGACAAGTGCCTTGCTCTCGACTTCGATTGCCTTTGCTTCGGTATCGACGGCTTCGATAGCCGCATTGACGCTGTCAACCGCAGACTGTGCCGCCGCATCGCCGTGTATTGGGTTTCCAAGTCTGTCCATTTTTAGCCGCCTTTCTGAAGGTTCGCAAGTTTCCGTTTGAGTTGCGCGTTTTCGAATTCAAGCGCCTTGATCTCGTTCGTCATTCTGCGTGCGTCCGCCGCCTCTTTGCTGAATAACGATACAGTCGGGATCTTTCCCGCCGCTGGTTTCGCCGTGGTCTTCTGAATCGTTGCCATGATCTAATCCTTTCTGTTGGTTTCTAAATCCCGCCTGCCACTCGACAAGCGGAAAGTGGTTGCTCGTTGTCACCGTCGCGGCTAGACGGTCTAGCGTGCGCCGTGTTGCGTCCGTCGCCGTCGCCCTTGTCATCAGCTAGGCTGTCTAGCCCTGCGTCCTGCGTGATCGTGGCGAGGGTTTCATCCTTCATTGAAAGCTTGGTTGGAAACATGCCAATCCTCTTCGTTTATGGGTTATCCTGTGTTGTCATGGTATAACGGTACACCTATAGGTGGGGTGTACCATTATCCTATGACGAAACAACTATCACGGTATAACGGTACGGTGTCATGGAATGGGGTGTTCTATGATAACCGTTCTATGATGCTTCTCCTTTGTAGTAGAGAGTGGATCGCCACTCCTTCATGGTTTGAATCAACCCGTCTGATACGGCCTTGGCTAGGAGGTCTTTTGCCTTGCCGATACCTACGCCAAGCCGTAACTGTACGGCCTTCACCGCGTCGGCATAATTCACCTTCACGGAGTTGAAACAATCCGCCACATCCTCGCTCGGTATCAACCGCACCTCCTTCGTTGCAGATGTCTTCTCCAACGGTGCCACGTCCGTGAGGATGAAAGCGCCTTCATCGAAGCGGACGGTTGCCGGTGCCTGTGGCGCATGGTTCCGGGTGATCGCCTGAATGACGACGTGGTCTGGTTCCGTTGCGTGTTCGCACAACGTCAGCATGGTGGAAGCATCACGGGCGAAAATGCCGCTCCCGGATATGCGGTCAATCGCTTGACGGTCTCCGATCTTTCCCTTGGTGGCGTGGTAAACGAGTACCAGCGTCAACCCTTCAACGGAAAACCGCTTCATGTCGCGAACGGACTGCTTGACCTGTTGCTGTTCGATTTCGTCACCCAATAGCAGATACGCCGGGTCGATGACAACGACCGTCACGCCGTGTTTCTTGGCAAGTGCCAGGATTTCAGCGAAGCCGCTCGCGTCCGCATCTTCTGAAGCGTTGCGGATAACCAATCCAGCCAGTGAAGCCGGGTCGATGCCCAATCTCTCCGCCATGCGCCGCAGCCGCTTCTTGTACGATCTCGCCACAATCTCGCCATTGACCAGCAGCACCGCCTGCTTGACCACGGCAACACCCAAGAACTCCGTGCCAGTCGCAACGGCAGCGGCAAGTTGGAGAGCGTAGAAACTTTTTCGCGCCTTGCTCTGGCCAACGATAGCGACGCGGTCGCCTGCGTCAAACAGTCCGGTGATAATAGGCTGTTCCGGTTCGTCCGGTTCCGTAAGCCATTCCGATGCCTTCACCGCGCCGGTGGAAGTCGTAACCCCGGCAAACGGCCGCAGCAACTCAGCCAACCGAACCGCCTTGTCGTCAAGCGCGTTTGTCTGCGAATCAAGCAGCTTGTGCGCCTGTTCGATAGCCGCCGCTTCCCGTAATGGCAGCACGAGACGTTCAATCTGATTCACCTCACAAGCGTTGACAACGAGAGTCGATGCCATGTCATTCGAAAGCCCGGCCTGCTTGGTAATTCTGTATGTATCCAAGGGCACCTTGTCGCCTGCGATAGCCGCCGCAGCATCGTAAACCGCCCGGTGTGTGGCGTCCGTCAAGTACGCTCTGAAGCCCAACGCCTCCAACTCTGCGAACACCTTGTTCCCGTTTTCAAGCAGGCAACCGATGATCGCACTTTGAGAAACGAGAGGTTGTGTTTTCGTCTTTCTCATTGCGGCACCTCCGTCCTCAGCACCCGGTCAGCTCTTCGTTGACAAGCAGGGCAAACAGGAAAGCGCCGCGCCTGTTCGGGCGATAGCCGTTGACCGCAGGCCACACAACGAGGATTGCGTGCGGCTAGGTGTCGATCTCGAAGGGGATTCTTGCGGTGATGATTATTCATTACTGGCACCGCCTTCCCCTGTCGCCGCCGTCGCGAAACTGTTGATGTACTGTCTCAATGACGGAATGTGAATCAACCGCATACCGGCCCGGATGTCGCCCGGTTTCTTGATAGCAGCCGATTTGACTTTGCCGGACTTCACAAGCGCGAAAATCTGCGAACGGAATAAACCTTCCAACGTCTTGCCTGTCTGTGGAATTCGCGCCCATTCCTGCGCCGTCGGTGTTCCGATCTGCGCCTGCATTTCTAAGACTTGTTTTGAGAGTGCCATACGAAACCCTTTCGTTTTTGGTAGTACGCTGAATTGCGTGCTAATGCCATTATTCGGACCGAAAAGGGATTTCGACGGAGTTGGGCGGATTTCGACGGAGTTGTTTTTTGCTTCAAACCGCTAAAATGATAAAACCCGTATGGATATTGATCCAAACGGGTATCGGTGGAAGATAATTGTTTGTTGACTTTTAAAAACGAGGTTTACTTTTCCGCCGTCTTTTTCGCTTTTCTGAGCACGTCCTGAATTTTTCTTACGTCGTCACCGCTATTTATTCCTAACCTCACACAGTCGTCATTATATTTGGAATTTCTGACGAAACCTTCCCTCAACACTTTGAGGCCGATGCTTCTTCTCGTATCGACGTATAAAGGCCATTTCTCCGCAATGAAAGTGTGCACCGGATTTGAAAAGGCTTTTTGTTTAACAACTCCTTTTTGTTTGTTGGCTTTTCGTAAGGCTTTCTGACGTTGTATGTCCCGCTCTTCTTGCACTTTTTGTGCGGCCTTCTGGCGCTGTGCAAGCTCTGCCCTGCACTCCGTCCCCGATTGTATTTTGATATGATCCTGTTGCTCCTGATTCTTTGCGCCGTGTAAAAGCCTGCGCGTCCGCGCCGGGTAACTCTGTAGAAGAGACCACGCCGCGACAAACAGCTTTTTTTCTATCTCATCGGCGCTCCGGCTCTTCCTGCGCAAGTCCTCATGCGTAAAGAACGGCGAGCGCAGCGATAGCGCAAAGACGCCAGCCCGTGAGAGGACGGATTCCTTTTCGCGGATTGCGGCCATCCGTTCGGGGTCGGGGGTTGCGAACGTCAGCGCCTTTAAAGCCTGTTCCTGTTCATAAGGCGAATCCGCATTGTCAGCGGCAGCGCGTGCGGCCCTATATCGTCCGGTCGCATCAGCATCAGCGGCAGCCAACTTTGCGAGAGCGCCGCGTATGCTGTCCAAAACCGCTTTTGGAGGGTGTACGTCCTTGACCGGGTCTGTGAAGCCCTCCGGTCGGTTTGGAATATAAACACCTCCCGAACAATCAAGCCCTGCGTGCTTCGGAAGATAGTCCGCATCTGTCTTTTCCAAAACCTCGCGCAGCTTCTCGTTGGTGTCGTATTCGGTGATGCAAGCCTTTATCGCATCATGCCATTGTACGCCAGTACCTGTTCCCTTTTTCATGGTTCCCCCTTTCGTTATGATGATTTTCTGACATAGTTTGAAAGCGCGATAGCCGCATCGCGTGAGGCTCCCTCGTCTGGAGTAATGTACTGCCTGTCAACCGCAACGCTGTCATGCCCCACATAGTCGCGTGAGGTGGACTCCGAAGCGCCAACCTTTCGCAGCCATGTCGCGGTGGAGTGCCTCAACGAGTGGAGAGAGAGCGGACTAACGACGCGTGAGGTGACGCCCTCGGCGTCGCGCTGTTTGCGTTTACGCTCTGACACGACGCCAGCCTTAACCATCACGTCGTGAAAGTCGCGTGAGAGCAGCAGCACCTTGTCGCCTGATTTTTTGAAGCATGCGTATGCCTTCGGGTGAATGGGCGCCGTCGGCGTTCCCCTTGGCAGCGAGAGGATGTTTTCCCATAGTTCGTCACCGGCATATATTGAAAGCGGCTTGCCCGTTTTCTGCGTAGTGAATGAAATTGTGCGCGTCTCGAAGTTGACCGCACCCCAACGGAGTTGGGCGAGGTCGCCCGCCCGCTGTCCGGTGAAGGCTGCAAACTTTATGATGCTCCTCATTTCGGCGTCCGCCACTGCCACCAGCGCGTGGTACTGTTCAACGGTAAAAGCCTTCTTCTCTACCGGCCTCTCGGTCAGTCCCTTTGTGGCGAACGGGTTGCCGGTGATAATGCCTTCGTTCATCGCATCGGAAAACGCCGATCTAAGAATCCGAAGCGCCGCGTTCGCCGTTCCCGCCGATGTTCTTTTAAGCATCCATGACCGGAAGGCCAGCGCGTGAGATTTCTTTACACTGCTCATCAGCAGTTCGCCCTTGGCCGTCTGGGCGAGGTGGTCAACAAATTGACCGAAGCGAAACTCATACAACCTGGCCGTGCCCACCGCCTTCTCACCTCCGTGCGCCTCCATCCAGCGGGCGAGAAACTCTTTGACCGTGGGGATACCGGCCTCGGGGTCGATCTCTTTGGCCAACCGGTCAAGGGTAGACCGGATGTGGGTTAGCACATCCTCGGTTCGGAAAACCTTCTCAAAGGCGTCGGCAACCTCCTGCGCCGTCTTTTGTTCCGTCTGCTTGGTGGTCACACACCGCAGCTTTCCTGCGCCGTCGCGGAAAAAAGCGCTGTAAAATTTGCTCTTGGGGTGTCTGTGAACGCTCGCCATTTTATGCCTCCCTACTTTGGTGGTTAAAAGCAATAACGAAAGTAATAACATACCCTGTCGTTTTATGCAATACTAATTAGTTTAACTCGTTGAATTGCAACGATTAAAAGGGGGTCTTTCAAACAACGGTTTAAATATTTTTGCGTGCCGGCAATAGTTGGGGTGCCGCTCCGTTTATCACTTCATAAGACAGTGTGCCCTCTATCGACACGGCTTGACGCAACTGCAAGGAGGTTTTATACTGTCCAATCACAAGGTAAGCTCACCTTTTAGAACGGTTTCGGAACGCAGGAGGCAGCCATGACAAACACAAACAAACCTCTTCTCATATGGGTTTTGACAGGCCTGGCGACACTCGCTGGCGCACGTGGCTTTGGCGACCGTCCGACCGGAGTTTCCCAAAACTCGCACGACGCTGCGCGCGGTGCAGCCTTGTCCGGCAGACAGACCCCGTCGCGCGCCAGCCAGCCGTCCGGTCAGGCCGTCTCCGTAGGACGGCCCTCCTTCGGCTTTGCGCGCGGGGATTCCGTACCCGACAGCGTATCGCCTTCGCTGCCCACCACCCCGCGTCCGGCACCTTCGCCCGTGACCACCTACACCCCGCCCGAGCGGGCTGTCTCGCGCGGCGCGGTACGCGAAACCCCCGCCCCCCAAGTGCGAACCTACACGGTGCCGCGTGTCGTGAATGAGGACAATGCGCGCAACAGCGGAGCCTCGCGCGGAGGGTTTCAGCCACGCCCGGAAACCGCAGCCCCTGCCGCACCAACCGTTTCCGGCCGCACCGCCGTGTCCGACAGGACACCGGCCACATCGCCCGCCGCACGCACGCCGCCACATGTGGCCGAGAGACCGTCGGCCGTCACCCCATCGCCCTTCAACCCGGCTCGGCCACCCCTGTCCGCTCCGGCCACAACGGCTGTTCCCCCCGTTCATTCGCAACGCGGCACCGTCCCGGACGCGAGGCTGGCGTCGTCCACGCGCGGCTCCGCCAACCTGCGTTTCGGTTCCGCAAGCGAGACCCTGCGGTCGCGCACCTCCTTCCGGCAGACCTTCGGCACGAGTCTGCGTTCCGAGCGCCCGCAAGCGGATTACGGCCGAGGAGACCGCCCTGCGGGTACAGGGCAGAGCGCCTTGTCTTTCGCGAACCGCAACAACAGCCCCTCTTCCGAGCGCCTGCCGTTCTCCAGCAGCCGCTACACTGACGGACGTTCATCGGTCTACCGCGCGCCTGACCGCTCCGCCCATATGAGCCATTACAACAATGGCCAGGGGCGACCGCCTGATCACCACCAAGGATACCACCCCGCTCCCTACCACTATGAACCCTATGTTTACCATTACTCCCATCATGCTTGCAGTCCAGTGTGGTACGGTCCAGTGGTTTATCCTGCAGGCAGTTCCTTCGGCTTCAGTTGGAACGACGGTTCGTTCGGTATTGGCCTCTCCTTCTCTTCATACTCGCCCTCATACGCGTACAGTACGCGCTACTATGACAGCTGGTCGTGCGGGGGCTGGGGTTACTCGGGCGTTTATTACGGCGGCTGGTGCGACAACTGGTATGGCGGATTCTCCTATGTTTACAACCCCTGGCCGGTCTACCGCACCTATTACCTCTACGAACCGGTGCCAGTCGTAACCCGTACCGAGACCGTCTACGTCACTCAACCGCCCACGGCCTCCTATGGGGTACAGGACACGGCCCCTGCGGCGGTTGTCCAGCAGCCTGCGGACGTTGTTTCCGGGCCCCGGCCAACGCAAACGGTCTGGGATGCCGCGCCGGCCGTCGAACGGGCCGAGGCCCTTTCGTCAGGCTGTTTCTGTCCCTGCCGCTGCAACGGCCAAAGCCCCTGCACTTGCTATTACCCGTGCGGGGCCGAGTACGCGGTCGTGGCGGAACAGTTTAACCTGAGTCTCGCTTACAGCCCCTATGCGGAAACGCTCAACCCCGAAACGCTCTGGGCCTCATACGCCGGCCTTGACCGATGGGGCTCCTACATGGCACCTAACCTGTACGACGCAACCGTTTCGACCGAAAATGACCGCCCCTAACCCAACCCATACAACCCTCACGACAGCCGCATGAAAATAATCAGAACCGTAGCGTTTCTCTCCATCGCAAGCCTGTGCGGCTGTCAAACCGTCAAACAAGCCCGGCAGGCTCAATCCACCACAGACCGCCTGCCCGGAGAAACCACCGTCACCGCTGCCGAAGCCGGTCTCGGGAAGGGCGCCCCCTACGCGCTCACCAACCTCGAGCAGATCGCGCGGAGTTATCATCCGGCCATCCTTCAGGCCAAGCAAGCCGTCGAGTCCGCGCGCCTGCAATGCCGCATGGTCCACTCCGCCCGCCTGCCGCAAATCACGGCCAGCGGCACCTACAGCCGCAACACGCAGAATGCGTACGGTCGCCATCCCAGCTCGACCGAGATGAGCGGTTCGTGGAGCGGGTCTCTGGGGCTGGATCTGCTGCTCTACGATTTCGGCAAACTCAATGCCCAAGAGAAGCAGGCGCTTTCGGCGCTGATCGCCGCCGAACAGCAGCTCCGCGAAGCCGAGCAGGGCGTTGTCTACAACGTCCGCTCAGCCTTTTTCGAGCAGCACCGGGTTGACCATCTGTACCGCGTTGCCCTCGAAAGCGAAAAGCAGTACGCGCAACATCTGGAAGAAGTGCGCACCATGGCGCTGGTCGGCACCCGGCGGCAGTACGATGTGACCAAAGCGGAAGTCGACTGGGGCAACGCGCGGCTGTTGGTCATCACCGCCAGCAACGCCTTTGTCGTTGCACACGCGTTGCTCAGCCGGACCCTCGGCCTCGCCGACAACCCCCCCTTCGCCATTACCGAAAGCCTCTTTCCGACCTATCTCGGAAGCGTCGGCGAGCTGATGTCCCTCGCACGCGGCAACGCACCCGCTCTCGCCGTCCTGAGGGCCCGCGAACGCGCCGCATCGGCGTATGTGGATCAGACCATCGCCGAACTCTATCCGGATCTCTCGCTCAGCCCGGGCGCGAGCTTTTCGGGCCGCGGATTTCCGTTCGCATGGAATTTTTCGTGGGCCTTGCACCTTGCGCAGAACATCTTCGACGGCCACCGCAAAACGGATCGCATCAACGACGCGGTGACGCAGCTCCGCACCGCCCGCGCGCAGGTCGCCGATGCCGAACAGAGCCTTTACCTCGAACTGGTTAATGCCTTCACCCTCAGTATCGGCGCGCGCAAGCGTTCGGAGATCTCCCTGTTGGTGGAACGCCAGACCCAAGAGAACCTCTCGATCGTCAACGAACAGTACCGCGTGGGCGTCTCTTCCTCCATCGAGCGTACCGACGCGCAAGTGACCCTCACCCAGGCCCAAGCTGATGTGATCCGCGCCCACTACGACGAGCAGGCCGCATACGCTCGCATCGCTCAACTCATCGGCGATCCTGTCGTCGCCGGGGCTCCGGCAAAAAACAACTAGCCGGTTAACCCGGTTGAAGGAACCTTCATGAAAAAGCTCATCTTTCTGGTGCTCCTTGCGGCAGCCGCAGGGGGCGGCTGGTATGTGTATCATAAAAAACATCCTGAGAACGTGGCCGTGACCTATCGCACCGCCCCTGTCAAGCGCGGCACGATTGTCCAAGAGATCCGCGCGACCGGAACCATCAAGCCCATCAAGCAGGTCGAGGTCGGCACTCAGGTCAACGGACGGGTTCTGAATCTCTACGTCGACTTCAACTCCGTCGTGACCGCCAACCAGGTCGTCGCGCAAATCGATCCCGCAGTTTACGAGGCCAACCACGCCAAGGATTGCGCGCAGCTCAAATCCAATCAGGCCAACGTTGAGCAGATCGCCGTCAAGCTCGCCTTGGCGGAGAAGGATTTGGCCCGTAAAATCGAACTCGCCGACCGCAAGATGCTCGCGCTGTCCGACCTCGACATTGTGCGTGCGGATCGCGATTCCCTGACCGCCCAACTGAAGATCGCACAGGCTTCCATCGAACAGTCCCAGGCTACGGTCAAACTGTCCAAGGCCAACCTCGACTACTGTACCATCCGCTCCCCGGTGGACGGGGTGGTGATCGCCCGCAACGTGGACGAGGGCCAGACCGTGGTTTCCTCCATGAGCGCGCAGAAGCTTTTCTTGGTCGCAACCGACCTCAAGCGCATCCAGGTCGAGGCCAGCATTCCGGAAGCCGACGTAGGAGCGATCCGTGAAGACCAGCCTGTCAGTTTCACCGTCGATGCCTACCGCGACACGTTCACCGGCGTTGTCAGACAGATCCGCCTCGCCGCCACCTCCGTGTTGAGCGTCGTCACCTATCCCGTCATCGTGGAGGCCGACAATCCCGACGAGAAACTTTTCCCCGGCATGACCGCCAACATCGGCGTAGAGGTGGCCCGCAAAGCGGACACCCTGATGATCCCCGCCGCCGCCTTGCGCTTTATGCCCACCAACCTCGTCACTGACGTGCGCGGCCCAAAAGTCTGGGTGCTGAACGCGGACGGGATCCCCGAGGCGGTCAGCGTGAAACTTGGCATCTCTGACGGAACCCATACCGCCATCGAAGAGCCCGACACGTTGCAAGACAAGGAGGTCATTCTCGGCATTCAAAGCGGCCAGACCGCGTCAAACAACGACACCCCTAAAAACCCCTTCATGCCAACCCCTCCCGGCGGCGGCGGCAGCAAGGGCCACAACGTGCGCCATGCCATGCGTTAGTCAGGGCACGGCACGCCGTACCCTTGCCCTCATCTCTCTAAAACCTCGAAGTTTGAACCCTTCCCCCATGCTCATCACTCTCCAGAATCTGCACAAAACCTATCAGATGGGCGACAATGTGGTTAAAGCGCTGGATGGCGTTTCCCTAACCATTTCGGCCGGCGAGTTCGTGGCCATCATGGGCGCGTCGGGATCCGGCAAAAGCACCCTGCTGAACATTCTCGGCTGCCTCGACACGCCCACCTCCGGCACCTATCTGCTCGATGGCGTTCAGGTCAGCAATATGAACCGTTCGAAACTGGCCCGGGTTCGTAATCAGAAACTCGGATTCGTTTTCCAGAACTTCAATTTGCTGGCCCGGACCAGCGCCCTTGAAAACGTCGAACTGCCCACCTTTTACAACGGCTGCCTGTCCGGCAGCCAGCGCCGCAAGCGCGCCGCCGACATGCTTGACCGCGTCGGTCTCGGCGACCGGCTCGATCACACCCCCGCCCAACTCTCCGGAGGGCAGCAGCAGCGCGTGGCCATTGCCCGTGCCCTCATGAACAACCCGCCGGTCCTCCTGGCCGATGAGCCAACCGGCAACCTCGACACCCGGTCGGGCGTGGAGATCATGAGCCTGTTCACGCGCCTGAACCAAGAGGGCATCACCATCGCCATGGCGACCCACGAAGAGGACATCGCGGCACGCGCCCAACGAAGGATTCTGATGCGCGACGGCCTGATCGTCACCGACCCTCAGACAGGACACCCCGGCCTATGAACCTGTGGATGATTCTCAAAGTGGCCTTGCGCGCCATCGCCCGCAACAAGACGCGCTCCCTCCTGACGGCCCTGGGGATCATCGTCGGCATC
>CAZXVN010000466.1:0-10210 GCA_964643945.1 uncultured Lentisphaeraceae bacterium
CGTCGGCGCTCGCCTCGAACACCTGGACGCACCTGGCCCTCTCGTTCAGCGGAACCACCGGCACGCTCTATGTCGCGGGGGCACAGGTGAACCAGAGCACCAACCTGACATGCAATCCCGACCAGTTGCACGCGCCGCTGATGGAGGACGCCAACTACATCGGGCGGGGCAACACCGGCGGGTATTTCGCCGGACGCATCGATGAGTTCAGGGTCTACAACCGGGCGCTGACCTCCGGCGAGGTCGCCACGGTCAAGGGCGAGGTGACAGCGGGCGCGGCGCCGGGAGCCGATACGGCGGCGCCGACACCCAGCCCGCCCACCTGGCTTGTGACGCCCACGCTGGCGGGTGACAGCGCCATCACGATGTCGGCCAATCCGGGCACGGACGCGAACGGCGTGCTCTACTACTTCCGCTGTACCAACGACAGCACGCACGACAGCGGCTGGATATCCGAGAACACCTATACCGACTGCAAGGTTGCGCCGGGCACGTCCTACACCTTCGCGGTCAGGATGAAGGATGCGCGCGGCAACACGACCAGCGAGTCCTCGTCGCAGAGCGCGACCGCCGCCGCCACGGACACGGCGGCGCCGACGCCCAACCCGCCGACGTTCTCGTCCGCGCCGAAAGGCGTCAGCACCACAGACGTCAGCATGACGGCGACCGCGGGAAACGACGCCGACGCGACCGTGATGTACAAGTTCTCCAGGGCCGGCTCGGCGGTAAACAGCGGCTGGACCAGCAGCCGCATCTGGACGGACACGGGTCTCACCCCGGGATCGAGCTACACCTACACGCTGCAGATGAAGGACGGGCACGGCAACACGACTGCGGAAACCACCTCGGCCGCAGCGGTGGCGCGGGACGATACGCCGCCCGCGCTGGACGCGGATTTCCGGCTGCAGTGGGACACATATCCCTATGTCCAGCTCGACAAGACCGTCCGCATGTATGCCCGGCCGCAGGACGAGACCGCCGTGCAGTATTATTACGAGTGCGTGGAGCAGCCCGCAGTCAACAGCGGCTGGATCACCCATCCGGCGGATGCGGCGAAGACACCGACGTGGATTACGCCGCCCCTGACGAACGGAACCTACAGCTTCCGGTTCAGGCTGCGGGACACGTCGCCTCAGGCGAATATGTCTTCCTGGTCGGCGGTCAAGGCGGCCACCGTCACGTCCAACAACACCTACAGCAGTTGTTCGCTGAGCCAGCTCGCGGGCCTTGCCGACAGCACGCTGGTGGTCTTCACCGGCAAAGTCGTGCAGGTGAGCTCCACCTGTTACGTGGTCACCAACGGCACGGCCAGCATCCAGGTGACCCCGCGCACTTACGCAAGCAAAACCGATCGCGCGCTGCTCAACCAAAGCGTTATGGTCAAGGGGCACCTGTGGACGTACACCGGCACGCCCAAGCGCGTGACGTTCGCCACGGTTTCGGGCAATCCGCAGACGGGCAAGGTCGAGTTCGAGGACTGCGACTCGTATGATGAACGGGCGCGCTTGCTGTACGATGCCGGCGCATCGGGCTCGGAGTATCTGGGGTGGCACCAGCCCGGCTGGGCGGTGAGCGTGTCCAACGTGGCCGCCGCGACCCAGCTCAGCCTGGCTTATGCGGGCGGCGGCGGCGCGCTCAGCTTATACCTCAACGGGAGCCATTACAGGAACGTGACCCTTCCCGGTACGGCTAATAACAGCACATGGGGCGCCACAACCGTGACCGGGCTCAGCATCCCCTCCGGAGCAACCCTGACGTTCCAGCAGGATGCGGGTGATACCGCTCCGAATCTGGATTATATGATCCTCGGCCCTGCCTATGTCCTGTCAGGCAAAGTCGCGAACACCAATGGCGTCGGCATCGCCGGGGCCGCGGTTTATGTGTCTGACGTGCCCGGCGCCGCCGTTGACCCGACCTATAGTACCGTCACCGACGCCTCGGGCAACTATGCCAAAACGGTGCCGAACGGAACCTGGTATGTGGCGGCCGCCGCGAATGCGTTGGCCTATGTGACTTCAGCGGACCAGACCGTGGTCGTCAATGGAGCCAACGTGTCCAACATCAACTTTGCGCTGCAACCGATCACGAGAAGTTTTCCAAGGATGAGCGACCTGCTTTTCTGCTGCATTCCCGAAATGCTCCCCGATGCCGGCGCCGCAGGCAAATGGTTCGCGTACGCCCCGACCAACATGTCATTCGGGATCAGGGGATCGCCGACGGTGGAGACGTTGAGCGACGTCAAGTGGGAGAAGAACAGCTACGCCGCCGGAGACGGTTTCCTCTCGACAAACTACTCGTCGCCCATCGCGATTAACGGAGCCACGATCGTGGTGGCTGTCAAGCCGGCCCGCAACACGACATACGGGTATCAATACGCCGTGGTGAACGCCTTCTTCGATCGCCTGTCGGTGGGCATTGAAAACCCGACGGGCAGGGTGTATGTGAAGTGCAACGGCAATGACACTTACGGCCCTGCCATCCCTGACGGGCAAGTGACGGTTCTGAGCCTGGTGGTGCAGCCGGCCGGCCAGTACAAAGTCTACGCCAATGGAGCCGAAATCATGTCGAATGCCACAGCGAGCGACATGACCTCCTTGGTTCCGAACGTGCCCGGAGGATATGCCAACACCCTCAGCATCGGAAACAACGGGCCTGATGGCGCAAGCTCGTTCAACGGCAATATCGGAGACGTCTGTTTTTATAAGGTTGCGCTGGCGGATGCCGAGCGGCAGGCGCTGGAAGCAAACATGACAACCCAATTTGCAGGCCCGACGTATGCGATCGCCGCGTCCGCTGGAACCGGCGGCACCATCTCTCCGAACGGTGCCTTGGTCAGCCCCGGCACAAACCAGACTTTCACGATCTCTCCGCTGGCGGGATATGTCATCGCCGACGTGACCGTCGACGGGGTCTCGCAGGGCGCTGTCGGCAGCTACACCTTCACCCATGTGGTCGCCAACCATACGATCGCCGCCACCTTTACGGCCGTCGCCAACACGCCGCCCGCCATTTCCAACGTGGCTGACCAGACAATCGACGAAGACCACGCCACGTCGGCCCTCGCGTTCACCGTGAGCGACGCCGAGACGCCCGCCGCGTCGCTCACAGTCACCCGCAGTTCCTCCAACACCTTGCTCGTCCCGGACGTGAACATCGTAATCGGCGGCAGCGGTACCAACCGCACCGTCACCGTGACACCGTTGCCCAACCAGAACGGCTCGGCGACGATCACCCTGACCGTCAGCGACGGTGTTTTGACCGCGACCGACACCTTTGTGCTCACGGTCAACGCGGTCAATGACGCACCCGTGATCAGCGCCATCGCGGATCAGTCGGTGAACACCAATCAGCCCGCCGGCCCCATCGCGTTCACCGTGAGCGATGCCGAGACGCCCGCCGCGTCGCTGACGGTCACCGGCTACTCCTCCAACACCGTTCTCGTCCCCGACGCCAACATCGTGCTCGGCGGCGGCGGCGGAAACCGCACGGTCACCGTCACCCCCGCCTCCGGCCAGACCGGCACGGCCACGATCACCCTGACCGTCAGCGACGGCCTGCTGAACGCCAACGAAACGTTTGTGCTGACGGTTGCAGGGGTTGTAACGGCCGGTTGGACCGGTAACGGAGCAAACAACAACTGGAGCACCGCCGCCAACTGGAACCCGGTCTATGTTTCAGGCAGCAGTTCGGATATTGTTTTCAGCGGCACCGCGGCTCGCTTGACATCGAACAACGACGGCGCCAGCGACGCCAATTCGGTTGGAAACGTCACGTTCAATAGTGGCGCGGCAGCCTACACGCTCAGCGGCAACCGCTTCAACCTTTACGGCGACATTGCCAACGATTCGGCGAGTAAGCAAACCTTTTCCATAACACCCAATTTGGGCGGCAGGAGCGTTTCGGTGAGCGGCAGTGGCAGTCTGGATTTTGCCAACCTCTACAGCAGTGTCGTCGGTGCAAAGTTCGCGAAAGTCGGCTCTGGCGCCGTTCAAGTGAAACCAACCTCCGATCTGACCTTCAAGGGGGCTTTTCGCGTGGAGGCGGGCACGCTGACCCTGGACCGGACCAGCGCGTTGGTCTTCAATTCGCTCTCTTCGTTGGAAATGGCAGGCGGGCAGGTCACGTATACGGTTTCCGGAGCGCCTTCGGCAGACACGGCGGTCGGGACGAGTCTGGCCGCAGGCACCTCCTCGAAGATCTATGTGACCCAAGGGACTTCTTCCCGGGCCAAAGTCAGCTTCGGGGCTCTGAGCCGGACGGAGGGCGCCACACTCCTGTTCGCCTACAGCAGGCAGGACCGGAGTGCGATGACGGTCGCCACGGACAACACCGACTACACGGCGGCAGGCGGCAAGCAGTCCATTCTCGGCGGGGCGTACGTGCTGCAGAATGAGAATATCGCATCCGAGTTTGCTTTTGCGTACCGTCTGGCAGGTGACCGCGCGACCGGCGGCACGTTGCTGCCAAACCAGTTGCAGGCGCTTGGCTGGACCGGGACACCTTACAGCACGACGTTTGCGGCGGCCGCGGACGTGGACCTGCCGAGCGGCTCGTCGGCCAGCAGCGGCGCTGTCACGGTCAACTCATTGCGTTTCACCACATCCGGCGCGGCCACCGTTGACCTGTCCGCGGGTGACATCACGATCGCCTCCGGCGGCCTTCTCACCACGCCGAACGTCGGCGCCAATGCCGTCACGATCAGCAGCGGTCATCTGACAAGCGCCCAGACGGAGCTGTTCGTGCATCAGTACAACACGGGTGCCGGTACCCGGACAATGACGATCAACTCCGTCATCACCGACAACCCTGGCAGTGTCGCGCTGGTCAAGGCCGGGGGAGGGGTGCTGGTTCTGGGCGGCGCGAACTCCTTCACCGGCAAGACGTATATCAACACCGGCAGCCTGCTGGTGAGCAACGCCCTCGCGCTGCAGAACAGCACACTTATTTTTAACGCGGCGGGGGCGGGAACTCTGCAATTCGGGTCAGGCCTGACGTCTGCCACGCTGGGCGGCTTGGAGGGCTCCCGAGACGTGTCCCTGTTGAATCAGGCCGGCACGCCCGCTCCTGTGGCTCTTGCTGTCGGCAAGAACGGCACGACAACCCTCTATTCGGGTGCCCTAAGCGGGAGCGGCGCTTCCTTGACCAAGATTGGCGCCGGCACCCTCGTCCTCACCGGCACCAACACCTACACCGGCGCCACCCTCGTTTCCAACGGCACCTTGCTCGTCAACGGCTCGCTGGCGGCCGGCAGCGACGTGACCGTCTCGACCAACGCCACGCTCGGCGGCACCGGCACGGTCAGCGGCAGTGTGAACAGCCAAGGCACGCTCGCTCCGGGCGCTTCCGTCGGCACCCTGATCGCGGGCGCGGTCACCCTGCGCGCCGACTCGAAACTCGAGATCGAGTTCAGCGACTGGGCGGCTTCGGCGCCGGGCACGGGCTGGGATCTGCTGACTTGCGCCAGTCTGGCGCTGGGCGGAACGCCCGCCGACCCGGTCGTCCTCAAGCTTCTCCCTCTCGGCTTGGCGAATTTTTCGGAAAGCGCGAAGACGTTCACCATCGCCGCCTCCGCCGCCTCCATCTCCGGGTTCGCCACCAACGCCATCTCGATCAACCCCGGCGCCATGTCCGGCACCGGCACATGGTCCGTGAAGCTCGACGGCACGGGCAAGCTGCTTCAGCTCGTTTACACCCCCGCCGGCACTGACGCTCTCGCCGTCTGGCAGGCCGAGCATTTCACGCCCGAGCAAATCGCGTCCGGCCAGGCCGGGCCCGACGCCGATCCCGACGGCGACGGCCGCTCCAACCTGGCCGAGTTCGCCTTCAACGGCGACCCCGACAGCAAGACCAACAGCGGCCTGTTTGCCACGCGCCTGGCCGACGGGGGCGACGCCGGCCTTGAGCCGGAGCTGGCGTTCACCTTCGCCGCGCGCCGGGGTGCCGTCTTCGCGCCCGACGCCAGCCGCGCGCAGGTTTCGGCCAGTATCGACGGCCTCGTCTACACCGTCAGCGGCAGCATCCTCTTGGGCGGGACGTGGGACAGCGAGGTCAGCCATGTCGGGGTCTCCGACACCGCGCCTTCGGGCAGCAGCCTGCCCGCGCTCTACGAGACCGGCTGGCAATATCACACCTTCTCGGGATTCAACGGCCTGCCTGGCACGGGCTTCCTCCGCGTGCAGGTCACGCAGCCGTGAGTGAATCTGCGGCGCGATGGGCGGCCACCAATATTAATCCTACGCTTAATCTTACTCGTAATCTTAATCGAGCAGGATTAGGATTAGGATCAAGATTACGATTAGTAACCGGAGAAACGGGGGGATAAGGATCATGCTCAAAGAACGGACGGCTCTTTTCTGTTTGCTGATGGCGCTGAGTGTGTCGGGGCAGGCCATCCGTGTCGGCCCTGTTCCGGACGACGTCCGGCGCGCGTTCAAGCTCGATCCGTTTTATCAGAAGTACGTGTCGGTTGCCGGTTTTCCCATCATCGCCTCGACGAATGTGTCCGACTTTGCCCTGCGCGAAGCGGCCTGGGTGATCGGCCACATGATGGAGGGACGGGAGGACATTCTTCACGCCATGACCCAAGAGCAGGTCAAGCTGGCGGTGATGGCGTGGAATGAGTACACCACCGATATGCCCGAACAGCGGAACATGACACCCCGGGTGTATTGGGACCGGCGTGCCCGCGGCCTGGGTGCCGCGTTGATCAGTTGTGCCGAGGAAAACCTGCTCGACTATCCCGGCGATTTTTATTACAAGGATTGCATCCTGATCCATGAGTTTGCCCATACGGCTGAACAGTATGGGCTGCGGACGACCGACCCCACGTTCCATTCCCGCCTGAAAGCCGCCTACGCCGGCGCCGTCAGCCGCGGCTTGTGGAAAGGCACGTATGCGGGTGTGGACATGCATGAATATTGGGCCGAGGGCGTGCAGAACTGGTTTGACCGCGACCGGGAGAATGATGCGCTGCACAACCATGTGAACACGCGGGAAGAGATGAAGCAGTATGACCCTGAACTTTCAAAACTATGCGCCGAGATTTTAGGGGACAGGCCGTGGCGTTACCGCAAACAGCGCAGCCGGGCGCCGGAGGATCTTGTCCATCTGGCCGGCTACGAGGCTTCCAAGGCCCCGCGTTTCTGCTGGCGTGACGAGCCCGTACCCCCAAAGCCGGCCGTCCTGATCCAGACCGAGCTTGGCGACATCGAGGTTGAACTCTTTGCCAAGCAGGCGCCGGCCACCGTGACCAATTTCCTCTACTATGTTCATCAGGGGTTGTATTCGGACGGCTCGTTCTTCCGCACGGTCACGATGTCCAACCAGCCCAGCGACACGGTCAAGATCCAGGTTGTTCAGATCGAGGCCAATCAGGCCAGGGGGAGCGAGTTCCTGCCGCCGGTCCCGCTCGAGCGCACCCGTGACACCGGCCTGCGGCACCGTGACGGCTCGCTGTCGATGGCCCGCAGCGAACCGGACAGCGCGTGCGACAGCTTCTCCATCTGCATCGGGGACCAGCCCGAGCTTGATTTCGGCGGAAAGCGCAATCCCGACGGGCAGGGCTTTGCCGTGTTCGGCAAGGTGGTGAAGGGCATGGAGGTCGTCCGCAAGATTCACGCACGGACGGCCGACGGACAGAAGCTGAATCCGCCCCTGCTGATTCAGCGCGCCATCCGGCGGAATTAGCGCAGGGCAGAACGCCCGAAGAGCAGAATTCCGAAGCCAGAAGTCAGGAGTCAGAATGAGAAGACAGAAGCCTCCCATGCAAGGTCATTCAACACGACGCTGGCGCGGCGCGATCATCGCGGTGCTGGCTGGGTGCGGACTCTGGCGGGCGGCGGCCGCGCCGGGCGGGGAACCGCCGCTGAACGATTCACCGTTAAGCCTCATGAAAACAATGGGTGTTCCGCCTGGGCAGCCGGGCAAGAAAATCCTGTCGATCCAGCCGCCGGAACACGGCTTCTTCTCAAAGCGTTTAGACTACGGGGGCATTGCCATCAAGGCGCATCAGGACGTTTCAGACGCCGCGCTGCTTGAAGGGCAGAGCCGTTTGGCGATGATGCTCGCACAGCTGCCCGGGGTCTGCCGGCGGCTCGGCGAGAAGGGGGCTGAGCTGCATATCATCGGGCGGAATCAGGGCACCTCCGATCTTCCCGAGTACCGCCATCTGAAAGGCAAGCCCTTCGAAGGCACGTTCACGCTGGATGAACGCACGCGCGGCATGGGCGGGCTGCTGACCTCGTGTGGCGAAGAGAACCTGCTGCGGCTGGAGCAGGACCGCTACCGGGGCCGGGACATCTGCGTGCACGAGTTCGCTCACAATATCCAAGACTATGGCATGACCGAAGCGGTCGGCAGCCAATTCCGCGAGCAGCACCGCCGTTCGGTCGACAAAGGACTGTGGGCGGGCTCGTACGCGGGAAGCAACGCGCATGAATTCTTTGCCGAGCTTTCCATGTGGTATTGGGGCACCCACGGGGATTCAGGCATGAAAGGCGCGAAGCCTGCCGCGGGTCGCGAGGGGCTCAAGGCCTATGATCCGGAAGCCTTTGCCTTGTTCGACGACTTCTATTGCGGGAAGCTGGAAACCGGCGCAAAGGGAGAAGGAAGTCCAAACTCACAATTATAGGTAAGACGAACAATTGACACCCGTGTCATTTGCAGGTATTGTACAAGCATGAATGAAAGATCCGTTCAAGAGTGCGTTGAGGTGTTCCATCTCCTCTTCCTGTCTTTTCTCGGGAAGAGGTTGGACAAGCGGAGATATGCGCTGAAGGGAGGCTGTAACCTGCGGTTTTTCTTTGCCAGCCCACGATATTCCGAGGATATGGATATCGATGCGGTTGATGTGCCCGTTCACTCGCTGCAGGACGCGGTCCACGCCATTCTGAATTCCAGCCCGTTCCGGCAGGCGCTTCAGGTTCAGGGCATCGCCATCGAGCACATCACCGAGCACAAGCAGTCCGAGACCACGCAGCGGTGGAAGCTGGGGTTGCACATGCGAGGATCAGGCCGTCCGGTTCCGACGAAGGTCGAGTTCTCCCGGCGGGGTTTTCGCGGCAAGCCTGTCTTGAGCAGCGTGAATCCCGTTCTGGTGCAGACCTACGGGCTGCCGCCCGTGATGACCCCTCATTACCCCGCAGAAGACGCACTGCTGCAGAAGATTCAGGCTCTCGCGGGACGCAGCGTTACACAGGCGCGGGACATCTTCGACCTCCATCTTCTGCAATCCAAGGAACGCATGCGGCATGTGTTGCCTGTGTTGGATGCGGTCACGCTCGACGCTGCCAGACAGCATGCGCTGGATCTTTCGTTTGACGACTTCAAGGGGCAGGTGCTGGCCTATCTGCAACCCGAGGATCAGGCAGGCTATGACTCGCCGCAAGTATGGGAGTCGATGCAACTGACCGTGCTCGCTATGTTGGAGGCCGTGAAATGAAGGCTATCGATGCGAACCGCAGATTGAGGGATGCCGGTGGGGGCGCGTTCGGGACCGCCGATGCGTCTGTGCTTCTGGGAATGACAAGCAGTCATGCCAGCCGTGTGTTGGAGCGCCTCTGCGAAGCCGGGCAGGTCGTTCGCCTGAAGCGTGGCGTGTGGGCCTTTCCCGACCGGCTCGAGCCGCTGCAGGTGCCGGAGCATCTTGCCGCGCCGCTGCCCTGCTATGTCTCCCTGCAGAGCGCCTTGTTTTACCACGGCCTGATTTCGCAGATCCCGCACGTTGTCTACGCGGTTTCTACAGCCCGTACGCGACGGTGGACCACGCCCTTGGCCACGGTGTCCATCCATCACCTGAACCCGGCTTTCTTTTTTGGCTTCGAGGTTGTCGGCAACGGCACCATCAAGATGGCGACCCCGGAGAAAGCGCTTCTGGACTGCCTTTATCTGAGTCCGGCCAAATCGCGGCTTTTTGCCAGTCTGCCGGAACTGGATCTGCACGATGCCTTTGACCTCAAAGCAGCGCATCGTTTGCTGAATCAGGTCCCGTCAGCAGGCCTGCGGACCACGCTCCTCAGACGAATGGCCATGCTCCAGCAGGGGAGTCGGTAATTTTCCACTGTGGGTTCCCCCTCTCGAAGTGAAATCCGGCGTTAATCCCAGAAGCAAGAGCCTTCGGTCTTATGACGAGACGTTCCATCCAAGCCAATTGGTGCGCACCACGCTATTGAATCTGCGGTGCGACGGACGGATCACCAATATTCCTCTCTAT
>CAZXVN010000467.1:0-8475 GCA_964643945.1 uncultured Lentisphaeraceae bacterium
CATTGCGCGTGTCCGCGCGGCCGGTCTGCGCGGCCGGGGTGGAGCGGGGTTTTCCACAGGCCTGAAATGGCAGCGGGTCAGAGAGGGCAACGGCGAAAAAGTCACGATCATCTGCAACGGCGACGAGGGCGATCCGGGGGCCTTCATGGACCGCATGCTGATCGAATCATTCCCTTATCGGGTTATCGAAGGCATGCTGATCGCCGCCTTTGCGGTGGGGGCGAGCGAGGGGCTCTTCTACATCCGCTCTGAATATCCTCTGGCCCTTGTCCGGATCCGTGAAGCGCTCGCGCAGTGCCGCGCGCAAGGCCTGCTGGGCCAAAACATTCTGGGATCGGCGTTCTCCATCGACTTTGAGATCAAGGAAGGGGCCGGCGCATTTGTTTGCGGCGAGGAGACCGCCCTGATCCGGTCCCTTGAGGGCGCCCGGGGCATGCCGCGCCTGCGGCCGCCCTATCCCGCTCAGCGAGGGCTCTGGGGCAGGCCCACGCTGATCAACAACTGCGAGACGTTCGCATCGGTTCCCTGGATCATGCGCAACGGAGCGGTGCGCTTTCGCGCCATCGGCACCGCCCGGAGCGCCGGAACCAAGGTCTTTTCGCTGACCGGGAAGATCCGTCATGGCGGGCTGATTGAGGTGCCCATGGGGATGCCCCTGCGCGAGATCGTTGAACAGATCGGCGGCGGTATCGCCGGCGACCTGACGTTCAAGGCCGTCCAGATCGGCGGCCCCTCCGGCGGCTGCATACCGGCCGCTCGCGCCGATCTGCCCGTGGATTACGAGGAGCTTGCGGGCGCGGGGGCCATGATGGGGTCCGGTGGCCTGGTCGTGCTTGACGAAAGAGACTGCATGGTGGACATCGCGCGCTATTTTCTGACCTTTACGCAAAGCCAGTCCTGCGGGCGCTGCACCTTCTGCCGGGTCGGCACGCGGCGCATGCTGGATATCCTTGACCGCATCTGCGCGGGAAAGGGGGTCGCGGGCGACATCGAGCGCCTCGAAGCGCTTGCGCATGACGTGGCCGGCGCCAGCCTGTGCGGGCTGGGCAGGACCGCGCCGAACCCGGTCTTGTCGACGATCCGCTATTTCAGGGGCGAGTACCAGGCGCACCTGCACGGGAGCTGCCCGGCGGGAAAATGCCCGGACCTGATCGCGTATACCATTACCGATGCCTGCATCGGCTGCACCCGCTGTGCTCAGGTCTGCCCGACCGGGGCCATCCCCTTCACGCCGCACGAGCGGCACGTGATCGACGACGCGGCCTGCGTGCGCTGCGACATGTGCCGCGGCGGCTGCCCCACGGGAGCCATTAAAATTGTTACCGGGACTGAAAGGGAACGCCTGTGCCCACACTGATTATCGACAACACCGCAGTCCCTTTTGAGCCGGGCGAGACCATCCTTCAGGCCGCGACCCGGGCCAACATCGCGATACCGACGCTGTGCAGCTTTCAGGGAATCGAGCCGCCCACGTCCTGCTATGTCTGCGTGGTCAAGATCCAGGGCAAGAATGGTATGGCGCCCTCGTGCGCAACCTTGGCCGAAGAGGGCATGATTCTGGAAAGCGGCTCCGAGGAGGTGCGCCGCTACCGCCAGAGAGCGCTCGAGCTGCTGCTGAGCGAACACGCGGGCGATTGTGAAGGCCCGTGTCGGCGCATCTGCCCGGCTGACCTCGACATCCCGGTCATGGCCAGGCACATCGTGAAGGGCGATCTGGACGCTGCGGTGCGCACGGTTCGGGCGCGCCTCGCCCTGCCCGGCGTCTTGGGCCACGTCTGTCCCGCTCCCTGTCAGAAAGGGTGCGTCCGCGCACATATTGACGGCGCGGTCTCGATCCGGGAGCTTCACCGGAGCGTGGCCGAAGCGGCGTCGGTGTGCGGTGCCGCGACGGCGCTCCGCGCAGCCCCTCCTTCGGGAAAGAGGGCCACGATCATCGGTGCGGGTCCGGCCGGACTGTCCAGCGCCTTTTATCTTTCGCTGCTGGGCCACGCCTGCACGATTGTTGACGAACGGGAGGAGCCGGGCGGCATGCTGCGCTACGGCATCGGCCGCGCTGTTCTGCCGCTGCCTGTTCTGGATCAGGAGATCGCGGTGATCCGCTCTCTGGGTGTTGAATTCCGCATGGGTTGCAGAATCAGCGACCAGCGCTCCCTTGAAGATCTGATCCAGCGCTCCGATGCGGTCATTTTTGCTACCGGAACGCCGGCTCCTGACCAGCCGTGGCCGTTTACGGTCAAGGCGTCCGCCAAGGGGATCGCTGTTGAGTCCAACACCTTTGCGTCGAGCCGCAGCGGCGTCTTTGCCTGCGGCGGCGCGATTGCCGTCTGCCGCATGGCGGTCAGGGCCGTGGGGCAGGGGAGGCTGACCGCGCAGTCGGTCCACCAGTTCCTGGCTGGCAGCTCTGTCGGCGCGGCCTGGTCTCCGCGCTTCGATTCCCGCTTGGGCAAGCCTGACGCAGAGGAACTCCGACAGATGGCCTCCACCGACCTGGCATCCATGGGCGCGGAGGCAAGCCAGGCCGGCCCGTTTACCGCATCAGCCGTCGCGGCAGCGGTCCGGTGCATGCAGTGCGACTGTGGCAAGAAGCTCGGTTGCGCCTTGCGGGTCTATGCGCCTGAATATGAAGCCCACCGCGACCAGTATCGGACCGGCGCGCGCAAACGCGTGACGCGGAAACGCTACGCGAGCGGGCTTGTACACGAGCCGGGCAAGTGCATCGACTGCGGCCGGTGTATCGGCATCACCGCCGCAGACCACATACGCCCGGGATTGACCTTCGGCAACCGGGGATTTGACGTCACGGTGAAGGCCCCCTTCGGCGCGGATATGGATACAGCCATGGGCAGCTCGCTTGATCGCTGTATCGCAGCCTGTCCTGTCGGCGCTCTGTGGAAAAGGTAAGAGAGCAAACCCATGAAGACGTGTGTTTCTGCCAGTCTGTTGATAGGTATGAAAAAACAACTGTTGCTGAACACGTTCGCCGTGACGACCACTGCGGCGCTAATGATGGCCACAGGTGTCTGGGCTGCGGACGCCACCCGAGCCGTCAAGGTTACCTGGTCACAATATGATGTGACTTCGCCAACCGACATTCTGGGCGGCGCTGCGGGCGTGCTGTCCGGCTCTGCGAAATCTGTCGACTCCGCATCGACGCTTAACGGGATCGAGTATGCGCTGCTGCCGGCGGCGGCTCTGGGCCTTAATTCCGGCGGCTTCCCCAACAGCGACATCGGCGATCTCAGCGACGTTGGCCTCAACAGGCTGTTTCGGACGAGCGGGTATGGTGCGGGGCCGGTGAGCCACACCATTGCCGGGGCGACGCCTGGACAACGCTACCGCGCGCAGTTTTTCGTCCTCAATCAGTCCTGGGCTAAGACCTCCACGATGACTGTCACCTTGGAGGGCTCCGCTTCTCCCGCATGGGAGGTTGCCACTGCGGGAAGAACCCCCGACACAGGAAGGTTGTTACAGGCAGAGTGGACTCAGGCTGCGGGTGACACCACAATTGATTTCACATTAACAAGAAACCCCGGCGGGGAGGGGGTTCAATTAGCGGGTTTTGTGGTTCATGCGATCGGGGCAACCGGTTCAGCACCGTCCCAGAGACCAGCAGTCAGGCGGTCCGGTGAAACGCCCGAGCAACGGGCCGCCCGCATGCAGTGGTGGCGCGAGGCCAAGTTCGGACTGTTCATCCACTGGGGCTTGTATGCCGTGCCCGCCGGGGAATGGAACGGCAAGGCGGACTACGGCGAATGGATCATGTGCAACTGCAAGATCCCGGTCAAGGACTACGCGAGCCTGGCCGCCACGTTCAACCCCGTGAAGTTCGACGCCCGGGCGTGGGTGCAGACGGCCAAGGACGCCGGGATGAAATACATCGTGATCACCGCGAAGCACCATGACGGGTTCGCCATGTTCCGCTCCAAGGCCGACCCGTTCAACATTTATGACGCCACGCCGTTCAAGCGCGACCCTCTGAAGGAGCTGGCGGCGGAGTGCCAGAAGCAGGGCATCAAGCTGGGGTTCTACTATTCGCAATCGCAGGACTGGCATCAGCCCGGCGCGGATGCGGTCTTGGGCCGCTGGGACAGCGCGCAGAACGGCGACTTCGACGTCTACCTGCGCAACGTGGTCCTGCCGCATTTGAAGGAGATTCTGACCAACTACGGGCCCGTCGCGGTGCTCTGGTGGGATACGCCCACGGGGTCGATGACCCCGGATCGTACAGACCAGATGAGGGCGATGCTTAAGCTCCAGCCGGGCATTATCACGAATAACCGTCTCGGCGGCAAGAATCCCGGCGACACGCAAACTCCCGAGCAGGAAATCCCCGCCAACGGCATCCCCGGCAAGGACTGGGAAACCTGCATGACCATGGGCACCCACTGGGGGTACAACAAGAACGACGTGAACTTGAAGTCGTCGGCCGAGCTGATCCGCATGTTGATCGACATCGTCAGCAAGGGCGGCAACTTCTTGCTGAACGTGGGGCCGACTGCGGAAGGTCAGTTTCCCGAGCGCAACGTCCAGCGGCTGGCCGAGATCGGCAAGTGGCTGAAGGTCAACGGCGAGGCGATCCATGGCACAACCCCCGGGCCCTTCCCCATGGCACCCGCCTGGGGCCGCGTGACGCAGAAGCCGGGCAAGCTCTATCTGCACGTCTTCGAGTGGCCCAAGGACGGCAAGTTGGCCGTGCCCGGCCTAACCGCCAAGGTCAAGACTGCCTATCTGCTGGCGGCGCAGCACCGCGCGGCGCTAAAGACCACCGCCAAAGCCGGCGGCGTGGAAGTGGCCGTGCCAGCCCAGGCACCCGACGCGGTGGCATCGGTGGTCGTGTTGGAGATCGCGGCCGAGCCTGGTAGCTCGGCGGCGGAGATGGAACCCAAAGTGCAATGACTCAACGAACGACAGGAATCTGCTGCCTCCTGATACTGCTCCTGAGCGGACACATGGCGCTGGCCGCCGACAAGGATGCGCTGGCCCGAGCGATCCGGGACTTGGCCGCTGGTTTTCCGGATACCTACTCACGGGCCGAGCAGTATCTGCGCCGCCTGGATGAGTTGCAGAACGAGGAGGAGTTTCGGGCACTGCAGCGCGAGGCCCTCGTGGCCAACCCGCTGGTGAGTGGACAGCCGATCCTTTTCGTGCGGCGCCCGCAGTATGTCAACACGCACGGCCCCGACGAGACGATGTGCCAGACGAGCGAGCCAATCGTGGCAGGCTGCTTTCGGGGCGGCGGGCAACTCAAGGTGCTCGACGCGGCCACCGGCACTACCCGCGTATTGCTCGATGTGCCGCAGGGCATCGCCCGCGATCCGGTCGTGTATTTCGATGGACGGCGCATCCTCTTCTCCCTGCGCCGCGACGCCAAGGATGATTACCATCTGTACGAGATCGACTCCGACGGCGACAACCTGCGGCAGCTCACTTCGGCCCCGCGCGTCTCTGACATCCAGCCGGTCTATCTGCCTAACGGAAGAATCCTCTTCAGCTCGACGCGCGTGCCAAAGTATATCCATTGCCAGCGGCACCTCATGGCGAGCCTCTTCTTGATGGAAGGCGACGGTGCCAACATCCGCCAGATCGGCTACAACACCCTCTTCGAGGGCCGGAGCAGTCTCCTGGCGGATGGACGCG
Organism: uncultured Lentisphaeraceae bacterium; assembly: GCA_964643945.1. Classification (GTDB taxonomy): domain Bacteria; phylum Verrucomicrobiota; class Kiritimatiellia; order RFP12; family UBA1067; genus JAHFSX01. Next base: position 5,638 of record CAZXVN010000467.1, read on the forward strand.
TCCTCTATTCGCGTTGGGAATATGTCGACAAACACTTCTCCTCCGCTTATGGGCTCTGGACGACCAACCCGGACGGCACCGGCCAGGCGCTGCTCTACGGCGGCCTTACGTGGCAGCCGGGAGCGATGCTCGATGCGCGGGCCATCCCGGGTTCGCGCAGGATCGTCTGCATCTTCGGCAGCGTCCACGATAACGAGTGGGGGGCCATGGTCGTGGTGGATCCAGTCCTGGGCAACGACGGTCCTCAAACCTGGATCCGCACCTGGCCGGCAGACATCCGCTCCCGTCTGGCGCAGCGGAACGTCGTTGGCCGCGTCGGGAGCTACGATAGTTTCGTCGGCTTGTCGCCGAAGTACGCCATGCCCTATCCGCTCTCCGAGAAACACTTTCTGTGTTCGCGGACGCTGGACGGGAGCCAGGAGATGGCGCTTTTCCTGGTGGACGTGTTCGGCAACGAAGTGCTTTTGCACCGGGAGTCCCCCGGTTGCTTCCAACCGATACCGCTGGCGGCCCGGCCTTGCCCGCCGGTCACTCCCGACCAAACCGACCCGAATACTGATCGCGGACTATTCTATATTTCCGACGTCTATCAAGGAGAAGCCATGACCGGCGTACGGCGTGGAGCGGTGAAGACAATCCGCATCGTCGAAGCACCCGCCAAGCTGACTTACCCGCCTGCGGACATCGGCGATTGGACTGCGCCAGGCGACGGCGAATCGCATCATCCCACCGCGGTGTGCTGGAACCACTACAACAGCAAGCGGGTGCTTGGCACCGTGCCAGTCGAAGCCGACGGTTCGGCGTATTTCGAGGTGCCTGCGCGGCGGTTCGTGTATTTTCAACTCCTCGACGAGAACGGGATGATGATCCAATCGATGCGCAGCGGCACCAGCGTGCTTCCCGGCGAGAAGACGGGATGCGTGGGCTGCCATGCGTATCGCACGGTGCCGCCCGAGAAACCGCGGCTTCTGGCGTTTCGCCGAGGGCCGAGCGCCATCAAACCATGGTATGGCCCGGCACGCGACTTCAACTACGCGGCCGAGGTCCAACCGGTGTTAAACCGCCACTGCATCGCCTGCCACGACTATGAAAAAGGACCGGGCCACAAGCAGAATCTCAGCGGCGATTTGGGGTTGGCGTTCAACGCGTCCTACGTGACCCTGATGGCCCGCTCGCCAGCCCTGTGGAGCCTGCCCAAGCCGGGCGAGCCAAAGCCGCTGGTGAGCACGGTGGGCGCGGGGCCGTTGCCCGTCGTGCCGCCCTATTCCTGGGGTTCCCATCGTAGCCGGCTGATCGATCTGCTCCGCGACGGCCATGAAAAAGTCAAACTCACACCGGAGGATCTCGACCGCATCATTACGTGGATCGACCTGAACGCGCCATATTATCCCTGCTACGAAGACTACTACAGCGGCAACACCTGGGGGCGCAGCCCGTTGGATCATCCGCAACTGCTGCGACTGGGGCAGTTGGTTTCCGCGGCGCCGGACGGCAAGGTTTGGGGCTGGAACACGGTGACGGAATACATCGGCGGATCAAAGCCCCCCGGTTCGCTGATGGCCGCAGGCGAACTTCCCGTAAACTTTACCCGGCCTGAACGAAGCGCCTGCCTGCGGGCCTTCCGCGCGACCCGTACACCGGAATACCTGGAGGCCCTCGCGTTGATTCGCGCCGGCCAGGCGATGTTGGCAGAGCATCCTCGCGCGGAAATGCCCGGATTCCGGCCCTGTGGCGCCGACCAGGAGCGTCTGGATGCCTGCCGGCAGCGACGGCAGATAGAAGAGCGCGCGTGGCAGGCGTTGCGCGTGAACCGCAAGATCTACGATACCGAGCCATGAGAATTGCTTTCCATCCAGTGTTCCCTCAGCCTGCAACCGCACACAATGGATCATGTGCGCAGTGGATGGTCACAATTTCCAGGAGACACCCATGAACTACATTCGCTTTGCCGCACTGGCCCTTGTCTTGACCGCTTGCAGTGCCTCCCGCTGCGGCGGCATGGCTGACGGGCAGGCTCGGCCTGACGTGCTCATCGACGATTTCGAAAGCGGCCGCTTCGACAAATGGACCACCGAGGGTGATGCTTTCGGCAAGGGTCCGCTGGAGATCGAAGGGCTTGACAGTCCGAAACCGAAATCCCTGTCTAACAATAATTGGGAGGCGCTCTATTGTCCGGGTCGCCAGAAGAAATACGTCGCCCATTCGGCACCTGATAGAAACTACGGTCCGCAAGGCAAGTTGACGAGCCAACCGTTTGCCATCAATCGCCAGGCCCTGAAATTCCTGATCGGCGGCGGATCGTCCCCGGCCACCCGCATCGACCTGCTGGTCGATGGCAAGGTCGTGCGCACCGCCTCGGGCGAGGACGTCTATGGCGTGGCCGAGCGCGAGTGGGATGTGGTCGAATTCAAGGGCCGGCAAGGCGTGCTCCAGATCGTGGACGCTTCGTCCGATACATGGGGCTGCATCGTCGTGGATCGGGTTGTGCTTACCGATACCCTGACTGCCCCTCCTTGGGTGGGAGACAACAAGGATTTTCTCACGCTCCGACCGGTGCAGCAAATGGCTGGCGCTGCCTGGCCGGATAACTGGGTCTAGGATCCCAACGCCAAACTGCTGTTCATGGGCGACTCCATTACCGCCAGTTGGGACAAGAACGCCTTCTATAAGTTTTGCCCCAACCGCAGCTATGTCAAACTGGGTCGCAGCATGGAGCAGGTGGCGCATCTGTTATGGCGCTTGGACCACACCAACTGCGACGGTGCCCAGGCGAAGCTCATCGTGCTGATGATCGGCTCTAACGATGGCGCGTGCAACTTTTCGTCGCAGGACGTCGCG
>CAZXVN010000468.1:0-3888 GCA_964643945.1 uncultured Lentisphaeraceae bacterium
ACTGCGCCCCCTCCCCCCGCGGGGGGAGGGGAGACAAACCGCACCTTTCCTTTGGCGCACTAAACGAGCCCGCCCGCCTTGGCAGACTAACCGCGCCCTTCCCGCGCCCCGGGGGGCGCACTTAGTTTGTCAATCGACCAACCAAGAAAAACCAAGAAAAAACACCAAGTACCTGTTGACACGCTTCCACCGCCTCTGTTAAAGTTTGCGCCCGTTATGGGACAACAACTTAGAAAACGCGTCAAGCGCCAACGCCGTGATGCCCGCAACAAGCGGGTCAAAGAGCGTATCCGCGCTGAGATGAAAAAGTAGCCTTGCCTTTTCGTCAAGGTGCGATGGCCGAGTGGTTAGGCAGAGGTCTGCAAAACCTCGAACAGCGGTTCAATTCCGCTTCGCACCTCCATGTGTGAAACCGTTGGTTTCTGCGTGAGCGGAAACTGCGGTTTTTTTCATTAATCCTGCATTCCCCCGTAGCCTCCGATTGTGCTATAGTCGTTCGCAAACACAGGAAGGATGGAATCGTGGGCGCACTTCCGGATCCCCTCTCCGTTTTCTCCCCTTCCATGGCTTCACCCTTCAAAGAGCTCCGCCTATGATCGACACGGTTTTCGCACCTGCCTATTTCGACAAGAACCGTTCGGCTATTCTGGAGGACTGGTTCGCGCTCTTACGCCTGCCCACAATCGGGACTGACCCCAAGCGCCTCGGCGACTGCGCCCGCACCACCGCTTGGCTGAAAAACTTCCTCAAGCCACTCGGATTTGAGGTGACAATCCTGACCCCCGGCAGCGGGACCCCCGTGCCCGTGCTTGTCGCGGAACGGCCCGGTGCCGAAGGCGGCATCACCGTCCTCTTCTACGGCCACTACGATGTGCAGCCTGAGGATCCCCTCAGCGGCTGGCAGACGCCGCCGTTCGAACCCACGCTCATCAACGAACGCGTCTACGCCCGTGGCGCGCAGGACAACAAAGGTCAGGTCTTCGCCTTTCTTCAGGGCGTCAAAGCGCTGATCGAAATCGGCGAGAAGCTGCCCACTCTCAAGATTGTGCTCGAAGGTCAGGAAGAGAGCGGCAGCGCCGCTCTCAACGATCTCGCACCTGTCCTGCGCCAACGCCTGAAGGCCGATGTGATGATGGTGTGCGACACCGCCTGCGGTCCCGAAAACCAGCCTTCGATTGTTGCAGGGCTGCGCGGCGTGCAGCATTTCACCGCCACCCTGACCGGCCCGGCCTACGACCTCCACTCCGGCGTCCACGGCGGTGTCGCCCCCAACCCCGCGCAGGGCATGGCCCGCCTGCTGGCTTCCTTGCACAACGACGACGGCACACTCGCCGTGGCCGGCTTCTGTGACTGCGTCCATCCGCCTTCTGAAGAAGAGCGCCGGATTGCTCAGCAAGGCGCGATCTCCGTCGAGCGCTATACCCAAGAGATCGGCTGCCCGCCCGTCGGCGGCGCGCAAGCACTCGATGCCGTCACACGCGGCAGCTTTGAACCCACCATTGAGATCAACGGCATCCTTTCCGGCTATGGCGGTCCCGGCTCCAAAACCGTCATCCCCGCCACCGCCGTCGCCAAGCTCAGCATGCGCCTCGTGCCTGACCAGCGTCCCGAAGACACCTTGGCCGCCATCCAAAAACATCTCGCCGACCGCTGCCCACGTGGCATGGCCCTCACGCTCAGCGAGGTGTGTGTCGGCGCGCCCGGTTTCCGCCTGCCCCTCAACTCACCGATCTTCCGGCTCGCCGCCGACGTGTTGCAACAGATGGACACGCGCGGCGCGCTCTTCCACTGGGAGGGGGCCTCCATTCCGGTTGTCGCCATGCTGCAACTTCTTTCCGGAGCCGCGCCGCTGCTGGTCGGCTTCGGCCGCGAGGAAGACAAAATTCACTGCCCCAATGAATCCTTCGGCATCGACCAGTTCGTGCGCGGCATGACATGGACAACCCTGATGCTGAAAGCGTTGACGTAAGCCCGAAGCGCCACCCCCTCAATATCAGGCTTGCAGTTTGCACTCCCCCCTTTTAATATATGCCCCCTTTTGCGCCTGTAGCTCAACTGGATAGAGTGTCGGCCTCCGAAGCCGAAGGTTGTGGGTTCGACCCCCGCCAGGCGCACCAGTCCTTCATCCTGCGTCAACGTACCGTCCCTGCGAACGGGAGGCGGCAGAAGCGGGCTGCGCCGTGAACTTCATCACGCTCACGCGCGGGCAGCAACTCGACGTGATCCACCGCACCTTCCACCATCAGCATTAAGCCGTGCATGATTGCCGCGCCTTCTGATGGACCAAAGCCCGCAGGATGCTGTCCAAAACATCGTTGAGCTGTTCGCACACATCCTCGGCCAGAAACCGTAACACCAGATAGCCGTTCTCCTGCAGCAGCGCGTCCTTCCTGCGGTCGCGCCGGTAGGCGGCCAGGTCGGCAAAGTGCTGCGCCCCGTCCACCTCAACCGCCAACCGCAACGCCTGGCACACCAGATCCACTTCCATCGCTCCGTTTCCGCAAAACGGAATCGGCAGTTGCACATTGAGTTGAAACCGCCCACGTGTCGTTTCCAAAGTCTCAAGCCGCCGGTACAGGAACGCCTCCGTCGCACTCCGCGCGCGCTCCGCCCCGGCGGTCTCCGGTGACACGGCCTTCCACGCCGCAAACACAAAAAGGTCCGCAAGCCCCGCATCCACCCCGTCGCGGCAGAGCCGCCGCACGCTCGCCGCATAGGTTTCCTGCCACGCCGGCTCCACCGGGACGTCCACCTCCGCCGGCCAGCCCGGCGTCGCGCTCAACGGCATGACCAGTCGGTACCCGATCGCCTCATAGCCGCGGCACCGTCTGTCAAACATCCGGGCCAGCATCGACACGCTCAGGTCGGCATAGTCGGCAATGCGCACCTCGTGTTTCCCGCTGTGCCGCCGGTGCAGGCGCCCCGCATATTGGGCGATGCGCCCGCGCCATGAAATGGGCATCACCAGGAAGAGCGTGTCCAGCCGCGCGTCATCAAACCCTTCGCCCAGATACCTGCCCGTCGCCAGCAACACACGCGGCTCGCTGTCCGGTATGGACGACAGCCGGGCCTGGAGCGCGGCAAGCTGTTTCTTTCCCAGCCCTCCCTTCAGAACAAGCACATGCAGCACCTTCCCCTGCAATGCGTCCGCCAGCCGCTGCAGATGTTCCCTGCGCTCGGTCAGCACCACCGGCGAACGGCCCTCCGAAACAGCCCGCAGCACATCCGCCACAATCAGCCGGTTGCGGGCTTCGTCCGCGGCCAGTTCGTCACACACACTCTGAAACGATTGAGCGGACTCCTCGTTAACAGCCCCCAGCGACGCGCGGAACGCCGTCGGCCGCACCTGGACGATATGCTCGAACGGTTCCGTCTGGCTGAGCAGCTTGGCGTTCACACGGTGGCGCACCGGGCCGCACTGCATGGTGATGATCGGCTGATGCCCGTCCTTGCGCACAGGCGTCGCCGAAAGCCCCGTCACATAGCGGGCCTTCGCACGCCGCACCACCCGCTCGAAGGTCGGCGCGGAAAGCGCGTGGCATTCATCCGCGACCACATGCCCGTAAGCCGCCACACAGTCGTTCACCTGCCCTTTACGCCCCAGGCTCTGAAGGAGGGCAACGTCCAGCCTCCCTGTGATTTTTCGGTGTCCGCCGCCGATCCGTCCGATCTCTTTCTCGGGGATGAGATCGGAAGAGCACACGTCTGAACTCCAGTCACCGGCTATGATCTCGTATGCCGTCTTCTGCTTGAAAAAAAAAAATGAATCCACTGCCGCCGCCCCCTATAGAAGGCGCGACCAAATAAATGGTCACACGCTACACACCACCTCGCACAGACCCAACGACCGAACCACCGCAACGACCGTGCATAAAATGGCGACGAGCC
>CAZXVN010000469.1:0-6731 GCA_964643945.1 uncultured Lentisphaeraceae bacterium
CGGACGAGCTGCTTCAGCACGTCGAGGCTGTGGGGCTGCCGCGCGACGTCAATCATGAGGCCCCGGTACGCCACGAAGGGGGCGTCGCTGATAGACAGGCACGGAACCGCCACGCGGTATCCGTCAAAGTCGGCAGCCTGCAGGAGCGACACCGAAGCGGCTGCCAGCGCGGCATAGTTGCCGGCTTCGACCACGGCGCCGGTCGTCGATACGTTCAGGCGATACGCTTCTCCCTGTAACGCTTCGGTGAGCCGCAGCACGATCTGTCCGGGGCCTTGGGCGTTTCCATCCACGCCGACCGTGATGCCGAAAGCCTGCCTGTACTCATTCGTCAGCACGGCTGCCAGCGACGTCAGCGCAGGAGACGAGGGGACAACCCGCGTGCCGGCGTCCAAAGCAAAAGTGCCGTTCGTTATAGCCACTGTCGCAGGCCATGGCACCACGTTCAGGGCGGATGCGGCGTAAACCTGAGCTGACACGCTTAAGAGAAGCAGGATAGCCGCTGACGTACGGTAACGGTCTGCACGCTGACTGTCTACTCTGACGCCCATACAACAATCCTTTTCTGTTCAGGCCACCCTCGCCTGTTACGGCAGGATGACCGCCCGGTAAAACTTGAAGGCCTCGTCGGTGAACGGAATGCGGTATGTGCCGTCCGCCTCGAAGTCAGCGTTCGAAATGACGGCCGTGGCCACGTCCGCCCAATCGGCGTCGGCCAGAGCGGCCTTGCCTTGGAGCTTCAGCGTGCCGCGGATCGTGGTGTCGAGCGGGTTGGTTCCGTCCTTCAACTGCACAACGTTCGTGATGCTGGCGCCGTTGACGGTGATCGAACGAATCGTAAACCCGATGGCGTACGTGTTAGTCGGCACGAGGCCGAGCAGGTAGTCGGTTGCGAGGTTCGGGTCAGCCGCGGCGGCGGCGCTCTCGTCGCTGAAGTAAAGCTTGGCCCAGGCCGGGTCAACCGTCGCCGACAGGCCCACTTGCGTGGCCGTGGCGGCCTTAAAAAAGACCTTCACGTCGTGATTGGCCGAGATGTTGTTAAAGCTGTTCGTGTACCTGCTCGCTCCGGAGGCCACGTCCACTGCCACCGCATCGTTGGTGAGCGCGGCGATGCGGAACCATTGGTCCGCCTGATAGACGATGGCGGTTGATCCGCCCGCCGCGACCGTGACTGTACCTGCGGGGTTGGCTGAGCCGTTTGTGCCCACGGACTGCGTGATCGTGAAGGTCGGCGCGGCGATGGGAACGTCCGCGAAAGTGAGCGCCGCGATGTCGTTGATGCCGTAGAGCAGATTCGCCGAGGATCCGCCCCAGATGGCATCTTCCAGATAGTCGATCGTCTGGGCTGTGGAGGCGCTGGTCAATTGGAGTTTGACCACCTTGCCCAAAACACTGATCGTGGCGACCTTGCCTCCGACGCGGTCCAGATAGAAATTCACGGTGGCGGCGGAATTCCACTCCATGTCTTGATCAAACTCCAAGGCGATCTCGTTCCGGTTGGTAGTGGTGAAATAAGCGCGCTGGAGGTTCGGCGCGGTGACGGGTGCCGGCGACACAACCCCGTAGAAGTCCTGCAACACCAAGGGCCGGAGTTGGGTGGCGAAGTTCGCATAGCCGGTGGGGTTGAAGTGGCAGCCCTCGTAGCCCGCGACCCCCAGGGTGTCAAGAATGTCCATGTTCGAATACAGCCGCGGCAACGTTCGTTGCGCCTCCCGCAATTGGTCGCCCTTGGGTCCCATGGCGCAGGGCTTCGGCATCACCTGCCAGATGATATAGCGCTGGATGTTGGGAAAGTCCTGCTTCCAGGCCCCGGCCATATTCACGAAGTAGGACTGGTAGGACTTGTAGTCATAGTCGCCGGTGGGGGCCGCCGCGCCGCTGTTGTTCTCCCCCTGGTGCCAGAAGACGCCGCGGATGCCATGCGTCAGCTTGCCGCCCGTCACGCGGTTGTACAGGCTGGCATAATACGAATAACTGGCGCCCGCCACCGAGTGGTCCGCCGGATTCGGCTGATGCTGGTCAATGCGGGTGCCGCCCACCGCGGAGTTGATGATGCAGATCGGCATGTTACAGTTTGTGGTCAGGTACTTGGCCAGATACCAGCCCCACAGGCCCAGTTGCATTTCCGAGCCCTTGCTGATCGCGTAACCCCAGCCCTTCGATGCCCCATAGGTGCGTATCCACGGGTCGGTGGTGGTATCATTGGGCGCAGCGTTATCGGTGGCCAAAGCATTCGACTGGCCGTCGATAATGAAGGCGTCGCCGCACAGCAGGTTGGTCACGGCTGAGCCGACCGGAGTATCCACGCCGCCGGTGGTGGTGCCATACGCCACTTTGTAGGTCGTCTTGCCGGCAGCAATCGGCGCGGTGAAGGCATAGGCCCCGGCCACGAGGGGCTGGCGGTGGGTGGCGTAGAGCACATCCGAGCCGGTATCGGTCGTATAGATCTTCAGGAAAACCGTGTCCGGCGTATCGCTCTGGGTGCCGTTATAGTAGATGGTGCCCATGCCCGTAATCGGGCTACGGGCGAAGAACTGGCTGTTCACCGGCTTCTCGGTGGCACCCGGCGTCCGCACCACCCAGGCGTCCGACGCGGGTTCCTGGACGGTGACCGTGACGGTATTGGTGATGAGTGCGCCACCGTTGTCCATGACCAACGTCACCGTCATCGAGCCGCTACCCTGCGACCGCAGCAGCGTCAGCGTGGGAGTGGTAAAAATTCCCGGCGTGGTCATGCTGGGAGGGTTCTGCACAGTCGCCGCCACCCCGGCCACACTCCAGTTGTAATTCAGATTCGTGACCCCGGCTTCTTGTAAGGCAGCCCAATTCGAGATGTTCGGTGTCACCGTAAGCGTCTGTTGCCCATTCCACAGGTTGGTCGAGGCTATCAGCGTGAAAGCCGGGTCCGGAATCGCCTCCGTGATCGTGACGGGGATGTCGTTGGTCTTGACCTCTGTGGGATAGACAGCCAAGAAGCGGTTCGTGAAAGACTGGTTACCCGTCACTCGACCTGCGGAGACGGGAAGAGTGAACTGATCGACCGCGATCACCGTTTCCAGGCCATCCTTCCTGCTGAGCCAATAGACCTTCTGGGCACCGCCGGCCTGAGCGATCAGGTTCGTGGTTGTGCCCTCGACCATCGTCACGCTCGCCGGCGTGACCGAGAAAACGGCGCCGGTCTGCACAAGATTCCCCACCAGCGTTTGCGCGGCCTTCTGATTCTCGTATCCCAACTTGATCCAGTTTGCGGAACGGGTGGTTTGGGAGACCCGAACCTCGTCCATGTCGCCGACAAAAGTGTAGGTGCCAGACCAGCCGCCAAGATACATTCGAGCAGGACTGGGGATGTTCATGCTGCCGCCCGTGTTACTGCCATCGAGCATGCCATTGATATAGAGCCGCGCCTGCCCGTTCGTGTACGTGTGCGCCACATGATGCCATTGGGACAGGGCGAGCGTGCTGGCACCCGACACGTTCCCGCCACCGAAATAGCAATCCATATTAATATGCGGCGGGCTCTGTAATTGCATCACCACTTTGCCCTGGCCCTGTTCAATGCCCCAGCCCACCAGCGTACTGCCTGACGCGTTGGCCCTGATCCAGACTTCCGTAGAATGGGTGGTGTTGCCGGTCGGTAAGCTGGTGATGCTCTCGCCGCAATTGATGCCCTGGCCGGCGACAAAATGCCGAGCCGAGCCAATCAGGCCAGTGCCCGCCGTCGTGTTGACATTGACGGGAGCCAGCGTGCCGACCGCATCCTGGGCGGGGTCGGTCATGTGCAACACGCTCACATATTTATTGCCCGAGTTGAACACGGCGGAACCGCTGGATTCGCTGACGGCGTCGGCTTTGCCCCAGTACATTTTCAGCTCTTGGCGCGCATTGCCCGTTATCGCGGGCACTTTCACCCACACGGCAGCGTTGGAGTTGACGGAATCCCACTGCTCGATCTGATACGCCAGGGAGTCGCCCGCGCCCGTCGCGAAACGGATGTCGTCGCCGTTGGCTTTGGCCTGGCCGAAGTTGAAGAACATCTTGTTCAGCCGCAGCAGCACCGGAAAGTTGGTTTCCGAGGCCGCTGACGGCAGGTTCGCCCCGGCCGCGTCGGTGAGGATAAAGAAGGAGGCGGAGTTGGACCAGGCGTTATAGGTCAGCGCCGTCACGCTATAGGTGTTTGTGGTGCTCCCGTCGATGACTTTGTAGGTTGCCGGGTTGGCGACGGCGAAGGTCGGCGACGGCGGGACGCCGCTGGCCGGACTGCTCGTTCCGGAGGTCAGCGTGTATGTGGGTGCGAGGGACGCCAGCGACGTCCCAACCGGAATGGTCAACGTGATGGTCTTTGCCCCCTGATTAATCGTGGCGGCAAAGCCAGGGATGCCGAAGGTCGTGATGATCGCCGCAGGTACTAGGCTGAGCACACAGGTCGATTTGTTGAAGGTCCAAATCTGCCCCCCAACCGATCTCGTATAGTCGTTGCCGACGGGGCCGGTAAAGCCGGCCAGGCTGAAGGTGCCGCCAAAGGATTTTGTGGCGACATTGACCAGGGTCCAGGAACCGGATGTCACGGCAACAGCCGAGGTGTCGATGGTGAAGTTGCCGTTCAAATTGGCGGACCCGCTGCCCGTGATCTTGTTGTTCGAGGCGTCCGTGACGACAAATTTCAATCCGCCACTGCTGCCGAGCGTCAGCGTGCCGCCGCTGCTGACGGTGGTGGTGCCGCTGTAGGTGTTGGTGCCGGACAGGGTCAGGGTGCCGGTGCCGGTCACCTGCAGCGCGCCCGCGCCGGAGATCACGCCCGACAGGGTCTGCGGCGCCGTGCTGGCGTAGTTGAAGACGGTGGCGGTGTCGAGGGCGATGGTATTCGTGAAATTACCGCTGCTCAAGGTGCCCGACCCGAACGTGTTCCCGTTGTATCTCGACAACGTACCGCCGATCGTCAAGTAGCCGGTCGGGGGGCCGCCGGCGTTGCGCACAAGCGTGATCGGTCCGGTGAAGGTGTTGACCGCAGGCAGATTGACCCAGCTTGTAGAACCCGTCTGGGTCCTGAACGTGACCCTGAGCGACAGCGGACTGCCGTTACCGACATTGGGAATGCCCGCGTTGAAGGTGACCGACTCACGGTCGCCATTCCCGTTATAACCCGTGTAGATGTCGAGCGTCTGCGTGCCGGTGGCGGTGGAAGTGAACGGGCCTTTCAGCATGAAGTCCGTGTCATTGTCGTTGAATCTGAACGTGACCGTGCCGCTGGTGCCCGCGAAGACGACAGCATCGTTGTTGGAGACCGTATTGATCTGGAGCGGCCAGGTCTGGAGCGCACCGCCGTTGTAAATCGTCAGCGTGCCGGTGTCGTTCCATGTCCGCGAGGCACCGCTTATGGTTGTGTTGCTGTCATCGATCGTAAAGGTGTTTCCAGCTGTGATGGTGGTGTCGGCGCGCGCACTGCCCGACAAGAGAACCAGGCCCGCCGCCAAACCGGCTGCGAACTGTTTCATAAACCCGCTCATGCTCATCATGTTCATACCTTCTCTCTGTGTTGCGCAAACGCTGTTCTTGATTCCACCAACCACGACTGCCTAACCCGGCCTGTATCCCTCATGCCTATTGGATTCGTTATCACGGCATGATGACCGCCCGATAGAACTTGAAGGCCGCATCCGCAAAAGAAACACTGCACATGCCGGCTGCATTGAAGCTGGCGTTTGAGATCGTGGCGGCGCCGATGTCCGTCCAGTCGGCATCGGCCAGCGCGTTCTTTCCCTGGAGTTTCAGCGTGCCGTTAATCGTCGTGTCGATCGGACTGCCCCCGTTTTTCAGTACAACGACAACTGTGATCTCGCCGCTGTTGACCGTAACCGCGCTGATCGTGAAACCGATGGCGTACCCGACGGTCGGGTCGAGCCCGAGCAGGTAATCGGTCGCGAGGTCCGCGTCAGCCTTGGCGGCTCCTTCCGTCGCGTAGTAACCTGCAACCCAGTCCGTGGGCACACCTAAGCCAGTCTGCTCCGGCTCGGCTGCCTTGAAAGCTATCTTCACGTCGTGGTTGGTTGCAACATTGTTGAAACTGTTGGTATACGTGATAGCGCCGGCAGCGACGTCTATCAGGGCTTCATCGTTCGTGAGGGCGGCGACGCGGAACCACTGGTCCGCCGTATAGATGATCGAGGTCGAGTTACCCGCCAAAACCGTTACCTCACCGGCGGGATTGGCCGAGCCGTTTGTGCCCACGGACTGCGTGATCGTATAGCTCGCGGGATTCGCTGTCGTCATGAAACCGAGGACGTTGGTCGCCCACAGGCTGTACACCGCATTGGTCGCGCGGAAGGTGAAAAAGTAAGCTGTGCCGGGTGTCAGTCCGGCAGCCGTGAAGCTGATATTCGTCGAGGCCACATTGGTCCACGAGCCGGCATACGCCGAGTTCGTCCACCTCGCGGGGTCGGTTTCCCCGTTGACCGTGTTCCAGAACGCGCAAACATCGTAGGCCGCGCCGGGGCAAGCGAGTGACGCAGTAACAACCGCCGAGGTCCGTGTCAGATCAGAGGCGGAGACATTGAAGAGGGTGTTTGCGATCACGTTGATCGTGACTGCCTTCGCTGCAGGAGCCGTGTATGCGGAGGTGTCGGCAGGCGTGAATTGCACGCTTAAGGTTTGACCGTTGCCCACCGGCAGCACCGTACCGCCGGATGGCGTATACGCGAAAACTCCGGGCACTCCCCCGCTCGCAGCATTCAACT
>CAZXVN010000470.1:0-7810 GCA_964643945.1 uncultured Lentisphaeraceae bacterium
CCACCTGCTCGGGCGCGACCTGCGGCCTGCCCACCTGCTCGGGCGCGACCTGCGCGGGATCCATCACGTGCGACGCGACCTGCGCAGGGCCAACCTGCTTCGGAAATCCGACCTGCGGCCTGCCCACCTGCTCGGGCGCGACCTGCGGCCTGCCCACCTGCTCGGGCACCACGTGCGAAAGCACGTGCGACATACTGGAATGCCCGAAGATCCACGCGATCCAGGTTGGAACGAACAAGGCGTCCGTTGCGCTGATGTCGTCAACCGCGGCCTTGTACCGGTTGATGCTGAGCACGAATCTGTTGACCACTAACTGGTTCAACGTGACCGAAATCGAAGGCAACGGAGGCGAGCTTTGGATGGACGATACGAACAATCCGCCGGGCGGCGCCTTCTACCGTATCAAGCTCGAATTGTTGCCCTGAGCCGCGGATCGGTTTCTCTCGAGCCCGGACCTGACCGGGGGTCGGCTTAATAGTAGCGGAATCTCATGGAAACATCTGGCGAGGTAACGGCCGGCGCCTCCGGCCAAAAGGACGGGCAACGGTTGGGGTGGCGCCGCTTTCGCACTCGCGCTTTGATCAGCGCGAGTTTGGCTCTCGGTCGGGTCCTCCCCGCAGGGGAATGGGTTCTGCCTCTGGGCCTTGTTCTGCTTTTCATCAATGTGGCGGGGGGAAATCTTGTTGCGCTCAGCCTTCCATTCCGGCGATTCGTGTTGTTAGGTCTGTGGTTGGGCATCGTCGTGCCGTGCCTGATGGCAGCGCGGCGGCTTCCGCGCCGATTCCTTATTCTTGCGCTGTCGGCGGCCGTGGTCACCTCCGTGCTGATGCTCACCGCCTCCCAGGGCGTTCATCATCTGGCTTGTCTGTCGCTCGGTCTCTGCGCGTGTGGTCTGTTGCGCCCCGCCCAGACTTTCGGCACGCGCGTGCGGCGCGCCCTCGCCCTGAGTGCGGCGCTGTCCGGCCTCTACTTGGTGTTTCGCGACGCCGTCCCGTGCGTCCCTTCCGCCTTGGAACGAGCCTCGCTCGGGCTGTGCATTCCGGCATCCTACGTGTTCGGCAAGGATTGCGCGCTGGGGCCCGACTTTTCGGGCGTCCAAGTCACGATCTTCTTCATCCTTTGCCATCTCAGCCTGTGTGCGGTTGCGGGGACCGGCCGAACACAGTCGTGCGCGCGATGGGTCGGCGGACAATGCTTTCTGGTTCCGGTCTACGTGTGCCTGCGGCAAGTCCTCGTTTCCCAACTCACCAACCCCCATCGGTTCTTCGCCCTCGGCGACACCCAGGCGATCCTTTTTCTTCTCGGACTATCCCTCGTCGTGGCCCATGCACACTCGGTCGCGCGCACCCTCGCCGGGGATTCGCGCGCCCCGTCCGCGATTCGAAGCCTGTCGGCGGTGTTGGCGGCGGCGGCCTGCGGTCTGGTGCTGGCTTGGCCCACGCCCGTCCGTGCCCCTGGCGGCTTGCGGGTTCTGTTCCACGACACCGGCTTTCTGGACTGGACAGGTCCGAACTTCGACCGGTTCGGCGGCCTGGCGGGCGGCATGCTGGGGTGGTTGCCGAAATATCTCGCGGCGTCCGGGCATAGCCTCGAAATCGCCCCGGCAACTCGCCAGACGCTCCGCGGGAAAGACGTTCTGATAGTTTTCAATCCTCAGGCCGCGTTCTCCGGCGAAACAGAGGAAGCCATATGGGAGTTTGTTCGCGAAGGCGGCGGCCTTCTGGCTCTGGGTGACCATACCTGCAGGGAGACCATTCGCGGCCCGCTCAACAGCCTTCTGGAGCGCGTCGGCGTGAGTCTGAATTTCGATTCGGCCATCTTCCTAGCCGACGAGTGGCGAGACACAAGGCTGTCTCCACATTTTGCCCGCGCAGACGCGTTCAGTCCCCGTGACACGCAGGTCCGCATTGGCGCCTCCCTCGACGTGTCTTTTCCCGCCCGCCCGGTCATCGTCGGCGTGGACGGTTTTTCGGACAAGGGCGTGGTGACCAACCGGGCGGGGGGCTATCTCGGCGACATGCGGTACTCGATTGATGAGCGTCTCGGCGACGTGATCCTTGCGGCGAGCGCCGTTTACGGGAAAGGCCGGGTCGTGGTCTTTGGGGATACGACATCCCTTCAGAACGGCTCGCTGCCTTGGAGCGATGCCTTTGTGAATCACGTCCTGTCCTGGCTGTCGGCCCGGCGCAGCGGACCGGCCGATTGGGGCCTGACCACCGGGGCCGGGGCCGTGCTTGTCCTAGTGCTAGTGGGGGCCGGGTATGCCGGCCGGCCGATCCTGGCCTGTTCGCTCGCGGCTTTGGTCGCCGCCGCCGGCCTGCTGCCGGCGAAGCGCCAGGCGGCGCACGCCTCTCCGAAGCGCCTCCAGCGGGAGGCCTATGTCGACGTGTCGCATCTCGAACGGCTGGATTCGAACCCGTGGCATCCGGACGGCTTGGGCGGCCTGCTGTACAACCTGATGCGGAGCGACATCCTGCCACGCGTGACTTGTCGGTTCCCGGATCTAGGCCGGGCCGGGGAAGGCGACCTCGTGATCCTTGTGGCGCCCGCCCGCCCGTTCACGGGCGTCGAAATGGGGCGGCTCGACGCCTTTGTCGCGCGCGGGGGCATGCTGGTGCTCTGCGTGACCAGCGAGGACATCCCCGCCACCCGTGCGCTGCTGAATCGTTTCGGGTTCCGCGTGCTGCCCCTTCCCCTCGGGGCGGTGACGCCGGAGCACAACTCCCGCGGCCTGTTCTTCACGGATGCGTGGGCCGTGCAGGGAGAAGGCGGAAACTCGCGGGCGCTCTGTGACGCGTGGGAGCACCCCGCGATTGTGCTCCAACCCCGCGGGCGAGGGCCGGTCCTGTTGCTCGGGGACAAAGGTTTCCTGTTCAATCGTAACCTGGAATCGGTGAACACCTATGTCCTGCCGAACATACTTTTTTTGAAAGAAGTCTTTGCCGCCGGGTTTGGGAGTGAGAAATGACATCGTTTTGGCCGGGTATCTTCCTGCTTGCCGCCGCTTGGATATACGCCGCGCCCGTCCTGGGAACACCGGACTGGCGGGGCGGCGCCTGCGCGTCGGCCGGGCTGCTCCTGTTCGGTCTCGCGGCGCGGCGGACAGACGGGCCAAGGCTTACGCGCGTTGCTGCCCCGCTGGCGCTCGTGCTGATTCCGACACTGGTTCTTCTTCCCGGATATCATAGGCTGGGACCGGCAGCGGTGATGGCGGGAATCATAGGCTGGGCGCTGGGGCGAAAACCGGAACCCTTTGCCGGCTTTTTCCGAGGCATCGTGTTAGGCGGGCTGATTCTGTGCCTGCACAGCGTGACTCTGCCGCTCTACTCCGCGCTGGCGGCCCGGCAGCACGATACGCCGGCCCTGGCTCCGGTTGTCGCGGCGCTGGTCCGTGCCTTCGGCAAGGAAGTCGCGGTCAGCGGCAGCAGCCTCTTCACGCGCGCTGGGGGGCGGGTCGTGGAATTCACGGTGACACACGAGAAACTCGGCGCGTACGCGCTCCTGTGCCTGTGGGAAGCCGTGGGGCTGACCGCGGCATTCGTCGGTTTCCGGAGTCGCAGGCGAGCCCTCTGTGCGGCGGGCGTGTGTGGCCTTGCCTGGCTGCCGGTCCGCTACTCGGTCCTCGTGCTGGTGACCGCCGAATGGGGCAACTATCCTCTGTTCTGGAGCCGTGCGGCGATGGCGTTTTCTCTTTTTCCCCTTGCGGCGCTATGCGCATGGGCGGCCCCGCTGAGGGCGAGCGAGGTTCTTGCTCGCCCCGCTGCGCCCAGACGGCAACGGGCGGGAAGACCCGCCGTTTTCGGCGCCCTGCTGGCGGCCGCGACGTTCAGCCTGGTTTGCGCTGTGGGGTTCCACGACCCGGGAGTGAAAAAGGACGGGCGGGTGATCCTCGATGAGGCCCACAGCGACTGGGAGGGCGTCTCGCGCGAGTACGATACCGAGTGGTACGGGCAGGCGTCCGGTTACAACTACTTCAGTCTGGCCCAGCACCTGGCGCGGCATTACGCGTTGACGGTCAACACCAATGTCCTCACCGATGCCGCCCTGTCGAAGGCATCCATTCTCATCGTCAAGATCCCGACGGCCCCGTTCAGCCCGGAGGAAGTCCGGGCGGTCGTGAGGTTCGTCAAGAACGGGGGCGGCCTGTTGCTGATCGGTGACCACACCAATGTCTTTGGTTCCTCCACGTACCTGAACCCCCTGGCGCGGGAGTTCGGCCTGCGCTTCGAGTACGACGCCACGTACGAGCTTCACCGCGGCGGTCTCTATCTCTACCGACGCCCCTCGCCGTTGTACCATCCGATCCTGGGACGGGTCCCTTTCTTCCTGTTCGGGACCTCCTGCAGTCTGGATGCGCCGCTGAGCGTGCACGCGCCGATGATTGCTCACGGGATGCGGTCGGCGGAGGCGGACTATGCGCGGGAATCATTCTTCGGGGCCGACGTCATGTCACCCCGTGTGGACGTAGGTTCGTTCGTCGTGCTGGCCGCCCTTTCGTCCGGGAAGGGCCGGGTGGTCGCGTTCACGGACAGCACAGTCTTCTCCAATTTCTGGATGTTTCTCCCCGGCAAACCGGAGTTGCTCTTGGGAATGACCGAATGGCTCAATCGCCAAAGCCGCTGGGACGGGGTGAACCGCCTTTGTCTGATTGCGGCACTGGGGTTCCTTCTTGCCTCGTGCCGCTTCTTCCGTTTCGCGCCGGCACACGGCCTCGCCGCCGCTGTGGCTATCGGTTTGGCCCTTCCGGCAGCCATCCTTGGTCTTCGGGCATCCGACCGGGCCGCTTACCCGCCGCCGGTGCCGACCACGGCGTACACGCGTGTGGCGTTCGATGGCCCGCACAGCGATATGGAGATTCCGAGCCGCGGGTTCCCGCAGCGCCCGGAGCGGGATTTCCACACCTTCTATGTTTGGAGCCAGCGATTGGGGTTTGTGCCCGAAGTGGTTACCTCTTTCACGTCGGCGCTGGCCTCGGCGGACATCATGGTGGTCGCCAATCCCATCCGCAGTTTCTCCGCCTCGGAGTGCCGGCGTGCGCGCCGGTTCGTGGAGAACGGCGGGCTCCTGATCGTGATGGACTGTGAGTCGAACCGCGAGTCGACGCGCCAGACGTTGCTGGACGCGTTCGGGATCACGATCCGCTATCATCAGGGGAAGACGACGTCGCTTCGGAACGGGGAAGGTCTGGTGATTGCTGGCGGCAGGCCCGACGGGCGTGTGCTCGGAGGCGTACCGATTGTTACGACCGATAGCGGCGGCGCGGCAGTGTCTGTGGGGCGGTGCGGTAGGGGCAAGGTGATTGTCGTGGCCGACTCGGAGTTATTCTCGGCCCTGCATTTCGGGTCGGTCAACTCTGTTCCCGATGAATTCCTTCTGCGGCGGTACGCAATCGAGTACTGGATGCTGAGCCAGTGTCACGCGGAGTCAGACTCGGACTCTTCTCGCTTGCCGGGGTCAGGCAGCCAGTAGTCGAGTTGTATACAAAAAAAGTTTGAACAGGGTATTTGAGGGGGTTTTACTGGTTGCCTCATAAGGATTCGAACCTTAACAAGCAGATTCAGAGTCTGCTGTGCTACCGTTACACCATGAGGCACTCGCTAAAATCTCTCAAGATTTGCGCGACATCTTATCGAAAGCAGACCCCTGAAAGCAACCCTGTTTCGCTATCTTCGTGTTAGCTAATCCGTAGCGGCATCAACACATACAGGAACGGAATACTACATTTCAACAAAGCCGGACTATGTCCGTCGTTCATTTCAATAAAGATCTCATCGTCGGTGATGTTCTTGAGGGGATCCATCACATACTCTGGATTGAAAATAATCGATATCTCCTTGCCCGCGTATTTGATGGGAACCGTATCGCGTCCTTCGCCTACGTCAGGCGTATTAATCGAGATCGTCAACTGATTCGCCGAAAAAGTCAACTTCGTAGCATTGGATTTGTCCGTTGTCACGACGGATACGCGGCGTAAGGCTGACAACAACAATTCACGGTCAATCACGACGCGCTCGTCACATATACCGGGAATGACTTGTCGGTAATTCGGATACACTCCATCAATCAGTTTGCTGCTTAGCGTAGTCGTGCCGATTTCAAAGATAACCTGATTTTTTTGCGCGTAAATTTTCAGATCCCCGTCGTTACAGAGGATGCGCATGAGTTCGCTGACCGCTTTGGTTGGAAGCACCATTTCTCCTTCAGCTTCGGGAGGAAATTCTATTTCATGTTCAACTAACGCCAAGCGACGTCCATCCGTTGCAACCAGTGTTAATTTATTCTCTTTGAACGCCAACAGCACACCATTCAACACACGCCGTGTCTCGTCTAACGATACCGCATACGAGGTCTTCCGCAACATCTCCCGGAACGCCCCTTGGTCGATTCGATAACAAAACTTTCCTTCTGTGGCAGGAACAGGCGGAAAATCGCGTGCAGGTAACCCAATAATTTTGAAATAGGAGGAACCGCTCTGTACGCTAGCCACATCGTCTTCGTTGACCTCGAATAAAATTTTTCCTTCATCCAATTCACGAATAATACTGGCCAGTCGCCGGATCGGCAGCGTTGTGCTCCCAGGCTGTTCCACGTCACACTCTACAAAACACCGTTCAGAAATATCGAGATCGGTGGTGGTAATACATACCTGATTGCCTTCTGCGTGAATCATCGCATTCGATAAAATTTGCAACGACCCTTTGGTGGACACAACGTTTTGAACCGTCTGTAATCCATCAAGAAATTTTGTTCGGACGATAGAAAACTTCATTCTCAAAACTCCTCTGTACGCGCTCCTTGCGTTTCCCTCTTACACGTGCGTGTAATAAAATTCAGTTTAAACCATTACAGATATTAAAGTAAAGAAGGAATAGCCGTAATAATAGGGATTGGATATTCTGTTGATAACGTCACAACTGGTTTGCAAGGTGAGTGATGTGACAACACAAGGAGGCTCAATACGGTGTTGATAAAGGGAAGAAAGTTTTTTATAAAGCGAAAGGCATGCATGGACGCTGTTCATAAGCCTATCGAAGAGCATCATCGATGAACAGGTTTTCATAAGAAGGGGCACACGTTATGATCAGGGATTAGATTTGGAACGCTTGAGGGTCACGACCCAGTTTGCGTGTGAGATCGCGTACCGCGTCACGCAGATCGGATTCAATTTGAATGCGGTCTTGAATCGTTTTACAGGCGTGAACCACCGTTGCATGGGTCTTGCCAAACGAGTTCGCTATTTCAGGGAGCGACGAACGAGTCAGTTTACGGCAGAGGAACATCGCGACTTGACGGGGTGCTGAGATTGACCGGGGGCGTCGTTTGCTCGACATGTCGGTGAGGCGCAAATCAAAATAGTCGGCAACCATGCGCTGGATATCATCAAAAGAAAGATCCTTTTGACGCTCATCGTTCAACTGGTCTTTCAGCAACGACCGCAGCATATCGAGCGTCAAAGGCATTTGGCTCGTGAGCGCTGAGAACGAAACGGCACGCGTAAGCGCACCTTCTAAACTGCGTACGTTCGACTTGATGTTGTCTGCAATAAAGGTGAGCAGTTCATCCGATAAACGGACGGCGGAGAGCGACTGCTTGTAACTGAGAATGGCCAGGCGCGTTTCAAAATCGGGGGATTCGATCTCTGTGACGAGGCCCCACTCGAAACGAGAAATCAAACGCGGCTCAAGCCCTGCGAGATCACGTGGCGGCAGATCGCTCGTCATAATGATCTGCTTATGAGCGTCGTAAAGTACATTGAACGTGTGAAAAAATTCCTCTTGCAGACTGTTTTTGCAAGCGAGAAACTGGATGT
>CAZXVN010000471.1:0-4600 GCA_964643945.1 uncultured Lentisphaeraceae bacterium
GTGCAATGATCGTCTTCTTGCGCCAGAATAAAGTTCGTGACGAAATTCTCGGGTAGGCTCTGACTCATGGCACTCGAAGACGTTCATGCAAGAAATCTCCAGCATCGTACCCATCGTGCTGGATGGCTTCGAGCTTCGCACGGATGCGAAGGTGATTCGTTACCCCGATCGTTTCATGGATGATCGCGGGATAGAGTTTTGGCAGAAGGTCATGTCGCTCCTTCCCAACATGGACCATTTCGGGTCTATGACTAGGACCACGGATGGCCCTAGGGTAGGGCCGCCGGCGGCCCACCTGCCCAGTCTCCTTTCTGTCTCCTCAAGAGGTCTTTAATTATGGACACTACTGATCCGTTTAATGTTGATCGTTTGCGAATCCCTGATGCGATGCCCGTGGACATCAGTCAGCCACCACGCCCCAAGGCTCCACGCCACAAGCCTGGTGAAATGTTTCTGAAAGGGCCGATCCCGTGGGAATGGTTGGAGAAGGCTGCAAGGCTGCCGGGCAGGGCGTTGGCCGTGGCGCTGGTCGCCTGGCATCTGCGCGGCCTGCGAAGGTCCAGCACCTTCCGCTTGGAGCCGTCAAAGGTCCGATCGTTGGGCCTGTCGCCCCGCGCGGCTCGTCGTGGCGTTAAGGCGTTGGAGAAAGCCGGCCTGATGGCCGTCAGTCGTCACCGAGGGCGATCGCCGGACGTGACGCTGTTGGGCAACAGCGCTTGATTTCGGCTTGCCAAGGCGTCAGGAAGCGCCGTCGATGATGGACTTCCTGACGCCGGCAGGCGGGCTTCACAACGGCATGGTTGCACGTTGCGAACGGTCGGTCGCGTGGTTAGAGTTTACACAAGGGCGGTTTAAGGGGCGAAGGGCTTAAAGTGCCTCTGTAGGCTCGCCACTTGCGCTATAGAGCGTCCTCGCAGGCAGGTAGGTCAATTATGACGTGGTTTTTGCTACAGAGCGTCTGTCGCTTCTTCCCAGGCGACCACCTGCCAGGACGCGGTGATTCCAACATGCCGAACACTCCCTTTCCGAACACCACCGTATACGAACTATCGCGGCGTCCAGCGGCGATAGCTCAGTTGGGAGAGCGCTGCGTTCGCAACGCCAAGGTCGGGAGTTCATCTGCGGCCGTGATGCAAAGCAGCCTGGAAGGCCACGGCCGCCAGTCTGTTGCCGACAGCAGAACGAAAGCATCGTCATCTGCGCTAGCGCGACTGGTTTGGGATCAGGGAGTCTGCAACATGCCGTGCTGCCCGGCCGCACCGTGGCACTGACGCCTGGAAGGGCGAGCAACGAGAGCGTCTGGATGGCATTGCCGCGATGGTCGCCAAGAACCTCTGGTGGACCATGTGATAGTATCTTGGGCAGTATTCCTAACGAAGGAGTGACCGTATGCCGTCTGGACAGCGTGACGAGAGCATCGTCATCTGCCCGTGGCGCTGGGAGAGCGTCTGGATGGCATTGTAGAGGTCACGGCCCGCTGCCGTGCTGCCCGTGGACCGATGCCGGCAACAGGCATCCGGCGGCACGGCATGTTGAAGGTTGGCAGGCGAGGGCGACGATTGCCACAACTGCGATCGTGTAAACGGCTCGGTCACTTCGTCGCCAACCGCTGCAACGCCTGTTTCTTGGAGATGCCCCGGACGGAGACCAGGGCGGCAAGTTGGCTTTTCCTCGGTCTGCTCTTTCCCTGCTCCCAATGGAGAACGGTCAGCGCCGACACGCCGACCAAGCGGCCGTAATCGTCGGCGGAAATGCCGAGGCGCTGGCGCTGTGCCCGAACCGATTTTGCTGAGAATCTGACGCCCATCAACGGATTTTCGTCAGCCGGCGCTTGCTGCTTCCTAAAATGCGCGATTTCGCGTTCGCGCTGACGCAGGACTTTTTTCAATTCCGCGTTCTGTCGGCGATATTCAGCGGCGGTTTTCTGAGCCTTGGCGACGTGGGCCTTGGCCTGTCTCGCGGCCAAGCGAAGGATTTCTTGTTTCAGTGCGTCGGTGATGGACATGATCCGCCGTATTACATCATGGAGTATCTGGAAATGCCTGGTGTCGAAACAAGTATAGCACCAGAAGGGGGTCGTTATCGGTTGACGGCGCTTAGCGCTATCCACCATTGGCGCTTAGCATTATCCACCTGCGGCGATTGCCGCTGTCGGGCGTTTTGCGATCGTTGTTGGCCGAGCCGGTCGAAACAACCACCGGCCGTGGCTCTGTCGGCCCTCCAAGCTGCCCAGTGCCATGCCTGCCGACGATCGACGCTGACGACGGCCGTGGAGCCACCGGCGATCGGTCGGCCGTGGAAAAGGCTGCTTGCCGATCGTGGCGGACCTTCTAGGCGGCAACATGCAGGCGTCATGGCAGCATTGCAGCTTGCAGACCTGCATCTTGGAGTTGTGACCCGCCCGTCATCGACGTGGCCTTGACGCCGGCAGGCCCACCGACGCCACGGCCACCAGCAGAGCCTCCGACGATCGTGGAACGTGCCGCTGGCGTCGGGCAGGTGTTGCTTGGCTGCCGCTCCACGGCTCCCGTGAGACGATCGGCACTCCGGCCGAACAAGGCGTTCTGCTCGTGTAAACGTGGCCAGAACCGCGTGATTGGCCTTCGCGGTTGCCTCTCTGACATCGCAGTCTCGCCCGTGGCTGTTCTTTGCTCTCATAAGGCAGTTCGACGTGGCGACCCCGTTGGTCGATCGTCTCCACGGTTCGGCGATGCGTTCCTCCACGGCAATTTTTTCCCGAAAACCTCCAGAGCCGTTTTTCGGTTCCGGTTTAGGGGCCGTGGCAAGTTATGGTTCGTTATCTTGTATGCAATCCTGCTCTATCCGGCCAACTGTGTTGGTAGTTGGTGAAGAGTCATAAATGGTCTTCATAATCACTGAAAATACCATAACTATTGCACTTTTCGTTGGCATTAGGCTATCTATGATGTTATAATAAATGTAGTGCAACACTTCTCTTGCAACTAATCTTAGAAAGGCACAGAACTATGGCTACCTCTCATCTTAATCAGTCCAGCGGGAAATGCAACATTGATCGCAGAAATCGACAAAATCTGCAAAAGGTTCCACGTCGCCCCGTTCCATCGCCGTTGTTTCTGGCGATTGGCCGATGAAGGGCGGATTGTCAGCCGAGAATTCGGCCGGCGCGTGCTTGAGCAGGGCAACTACAAACGTGCTTACAGATCGCTGCTTACGGCCATGTCCCGCGACATCGCCCACCTGTTCCCACCGAAGAGTTTCCGTGCTGTGTGAATAGCCCAATTTGCCCGAAAGAATGTCGCTTGTGTGCGATTGAACGCAAGAGTAGGGAGAACGTGAGAATAGAGTAGCGATTTTCATTCATTCCGACACCTTGGAGTTTTGCACCATGAAGTTTCCACCAGAACCGCTGAGCGTTGATGAATGCCGCCGTTTGATCGGGGCTTGTAGTCCCCGCTGCCCGACCGGCTTGAGAAACAGGGGCTTGATTGTCTGCCTCTGGCGTGGCGGGCTACGTTGCTCAGAAGCCCTTGCCTTGCACCCCAGAGACTTGGACAACGGAGTCTTGCGCGTGAGGCGGGGCAAGGGTGGCAAGTATAGGACCGTTGCCCTTGACCCAGAAGCATGGGCCGTATTGACGACGTGGCTTGAGCGGAAAGCCAGACTTGGAATCGGCGGGCCGGTGTTCAGCACGCTACGTGGCGAACCGATGCAAACGTCCTACGTGCGCAGTCTGTTCAAGAGACTCGGCAGGAAAGCCAACATCAGCAAGCGCGTACACCCGCACGGCTGCCGCCACACGTTTGCCGCCGGCTTGGCTGACGAAAAGGTTGACATCCGAATCATCCAACGCGCCCTTGGGCATAGCAGTCTCGGCACAACAGCCCGTTACGTTGACCACCTGAACCCCACGGCCGTCATCGACGCGCTAAAGTCCAGAACGTGGTAGCGTTCGCAACGTCGCAACCTACGCAATGCTAGGGGCTTCTGCGACCTTCTCTGCCCGTTCCCATGCCTATCGTCGCGCCCTCCCGCCCATGATCGGCCGATTGCCTGCCCGTGCCGATCCGTTGCCCGTGTCTCTTGTCGCCACCATGATTGATCGGCCGTGACGACAGACCAGGGGGAGGGTGGGGACAAATGTTGATCGGCGGTAAAATCGTCGCCCCGACGAACCGGGGTTGCCCTATCGACGCTCGCAACCCCGAAAACCGACGACGCGACGATCCGGCATTCCCACCCGAAAGGACTCGAACCTTGAACAACGGAACCAAAATCATCCAGGTTTCCCCGGAGTAGCCACGATGCCTTGCCGCCGATCGCGTGGGAGCACGTGCGGGGCAGGTTGGGTTGGGGGCTGCATCAATTGGGCGTCTGCGAACAAGTAGACTTTTCCACTTATTGTTCCCTACCTTTTGTCTCCCTGTTTCCTCACCCCTATCTCGTATCTGGCGGTATCTTGGTTCCACGTCATAGCCAACCCGTCGATAGCACACCAACGCGAAGCTCGCTCAAGTGCCAACGCATGTAGGTAATCCCTCATGGAACCCTCTGTGGTCTCACCTTTGTAAGCAGATGCTTGTTTTTCCAAAAAGATCGGAAGAGCACACGTCTGAACTCC
>CAZXVN010000472.1:0-37091 GCA_964643945.1 uncultured Lentisphaeraceae bacterium
GCCGCCCGACGCTTACTGCGGCGCACCGCTCGCCATCGCGGGTGTCGTCTACGCCGAGGGTCTCGGGCTGCGGGTTCCGTCTGAACTCTGCCTTCTCAAAGGGTCGGCTACGCGCTTTGCGGGCAAGGTCGGGGTGGATGATACCGGCCTGTCCGCCAGTTTCGTCCTGTATGGCGACGAGAAGGAACTGTGGCGCAGCGGCGTGATGAAA
Source organism: uncultured Lentisphaeraceae bacterium (assembly GCA_964643945.1). Lineage (GTDB taxonomy): Bacteria > Verrucomicrobiota > Kiritimatiellia > RFP12 > UBA1067 > JAHFSX01. Next base: position 212 of record CAZXVN010000472.1, read on the forward strand.
TGCGGCGATGCGGCCAAGCCTTTCGATGTGAGCCTCGCGGAAGTCGGCCTGCTGCGTCTAGTGACAGAAGGCCACAGCGGTACGCGCGCCGACTGGGTGCAGACCACCTTTGATGTGGGCGACGGGATGAAGCCCTGCGCCACCTACAATCCCTCGCGCTTTGACAGTCTGCCTGAATGGGAGAACCCGCGTGTCTTCCGCGTGGGCGCTGAGAAGCCGACGGCGACCATGATGGTCTACGACTCCGCCAAGGCCGCGCGGCAGGCGCAGGCGCGTGAAGAGTCACCCTACTTTCTCTCGCTCGACGGCGTGTGGAAGTTCCTCTGGGTGCCGCATCCAAGCCAACGTCCGAAAGACTTTTATCTGCCCGCTTTCTCGGTAGCCGCGTGGAAGGAACTCCCCGTGCCCGACAGCGTGGAGGTGCGCGGTTACGGCACGCCGCTCTACAAGAACATCGGCTACTATTTCAACGTCGACCCCCCCTTCGTGATGCGCGAGCCGGATCCGCGTTACACCACTTTCAAGGAGCGCAATGCCGTCAGTTCCTACCGCCGCACCTTCACCGTTCCAAAAGGATGGAAAGACCGCACCGTCTATTTGCGCTTTGACGGTTTCGGAGCAGCCTTGTACGTGTGGCTCAACGGCGGGCGGCTGGGGTATGCGGAGGACGGACGGCAGGGTGCAGAATTCAACATCACCTCGTCGCTGAAAGAGGGCGAGAACACGTTGGCTGTGCAGGTCTATCGTCTGTGCGATGGCTCGTATATGGAGGACCAAGACTTCTGGCGTCTGTCGGGAATCACCCGTCCGGTCTATCTCTGGTCTGTGCCACAGACGCATCTGCGCGATTTCTTTGTGCGCACGACGACCGCGGTGGCAGGCGACTATACGGGTGTGTGGCATCTGAAGATCGAAGCCATGCTGAACGCCCCGGCGCAGGGCGTATCGCTGGATGCGGAGCTCTATCCGCACAGCTTCAAAGGCGGGCGTGTGGCCCGTGGGCAGGCGCTGCCGACGGGCGACACCTGCCAGATCAACATCCCGGTAACAGCCCCCCGCCTGTGGTCGGCTGAACAGCCCCATCTCTATACGCTGGTGCTGACGCTGAAGGACGCGCGCGGCAAAACCCTCGCGTCTGTTCCGCAGAAAGTGGGCTTCCGTCAGATCGAAGCCAAGCACAGCCAGCTTCTGGTGAACGGCCAGCCGATCCTCATCAAGGGCGTGAACCGCCATGAGATGGATCCTGACCACGGGTATGCGGTCCCGCTGTCACGCATGACCCAGGACATCACGCTCATGAAGCAGAACAACATCAACGCGGTGCGCACCAGCCACTATCCCAACGATCCGCGCTGGTATGATCTGTGTGATGAGTACGGCCTCTACGTGATGGACGAAGCCAACCTCGAGACCCACGGTCTCTCCGATTCGCCGCGCAACCCAGTCATCGATCCGAGTTTCCGCTCTGCCGCCATGGACCGGCAGATCGGCATGGTCGAGCGCGACAAAAACCATCCCTCCATCCTCTGCTGGTCGCTCGGTAACGAGAATAACGTGGACTCGGACTTCTTCGAGCAGGCTTATGTTTGGATCAAGGCGCGCGATCCGGGCCGCATGATCCAAAACCAGCGCAACGGCCCGCGTGATTGGGTGGATTCGATGTATGCCCGTGTGCGCGAGCTCGAAGCCTATGGTCAGCGTACGGATACGGCGCTCCCCTTGATTCTGTGCGAGTACTCGCACGCCATGGGCAACTCCTCTGGGAACCTCGCAGACTATTGGCGCGTGATCAACCGTTATCCCAATCTTCAGGGCGGCTTCATTTGGGACTTCGTGGATCAGGGCTTGCGTAAAGCCATCCCTTCCGAACGCGTGAGGCACGGCGGCCCCACGACCTACTGGGCCTACGGCGGAGATTACGGCGACTTTCCCAATGACGACAACTTCAATAACAACGGCCTGTTCCAGCCCGACCGCCGGCCCTCACCGCAGCTCGCCGAAGCGCGCTACTGCTATCAGACCGTGTTGGTCGAAGCGGCCGATGTGACGCGCGGTCTGTTCCGCATCAGTAACCGCGCTTTCTTCACCCGCCTCAGCGACTATGAGTGCCGCTGGACCTACGAGGAGAACGGAGAGGTGGTCGCAAAAGGGTCGCTCGGCCGACTCGACGTGCCGCCGCAAGGACAAACGGAGGTTGCGCTGCCGCTCTCGATGATACGTAAGCCCGCCTATGCCGCACTGGTCAGCACATGGAACTTCGAGTTTCTGACGACACGCAAGACGCGGTGGGCCGACAAGGGGCATGCCGTAAGTCGCGATCAAGTGGTGGTTCCCGCCGACCCGCAACCCATGCTGACGGCGGGCGTGGTGGAGCGCGAAGAGGCCAAGCTCTCTGAGACCGATGATGCGGTCCAGATCACGGGGGGAACCTTTGCGGTGCGCATCAGCAAGACAACCGGAGTGATCGTTTCGTGGAAGGTGAAGGGCAAGGAGCAACTCCTTGCACCACTCGAACCGAACTTCTGGCGCGCACCGACCGACAATGACCGCGGCAACGGCATGGCCGAACGCCACGCGGCATGGCAGCAGGCGTCGGAACGGCGCGAGGTGCGCAGGGTCAACGTTCAGCGCGAGGTGGACGGCAACTGGCGCGTGGGGGTGTCGCTCGCTTTTCCTGCTGCGGGCGAAACCACCGGCTCGCTCGCCTATACAGTCTCCCATGCCGGGCAAATCAGGGTTTCCTTCACGGTGGTGCCCAAAGGCAAGGACTTGGAGTCGTTGCCGCGTGTCGGCATGACGCTGCAGATCCCCATCGAGTATGACCGCGTGACGTGGCTCGGGCGCGGGCCGCTCGAAAACTATGCGGATCGTAAGACGTCTGCCTTCTTCGGTAAGTACACGCTCGCCGCCGCTGATTTTTTCTTCCCCTACGTGGAACCTCAAGAAACCGGCAACCGGACCGAGACCTTCTGGGTGACCTTCACAGACGCCGAAGGCAAGGGCATCAAGGTTACAGGCGATCCTAAGATTAATTTCAACATCCTGCCTTATCTGGTCAGCGAACTCCAGACGCGCAAACATCCGTGGGAGCTGAACCCCTGCGGCAACTGGGTGGTGAACGTCGATTACGGCCAGATGGGCCTTGCGGGCGAAGACAGTTGGGGTGCGCGACCGTGGCCGGAGTACCAGTTGACGCCTGATCGCATGTACCGTTATGGGTTTGTGCTCTCACCCGTCAATTAGAAAGCAGGGTTCAGAAAACTGGCTGATCCCCGAACCCTGAACCCTTTTTGTTTCCGTTATTGCGGCATCCCCGCGTCTTCGGTAATATGAACACTGTTTCTTGAGCTTCTGTCCGTTTGCCCTGCGGCCGACACAGAGCTTGTGAGGTGGTTGCCTTTATGATGCGGACACACATACTCCTGTTCCTGACCCTGTCCGGCTTGTTGGCAGGCGGGTGCGGTTCCAACTCAGGCCTGAGCGACCTGCAGCAGGGCATGGCCGCCTTCAACGGAAAAAATTACGCGGCGGCGATCCCTTGTTTCAATCGTGCCGCCAAGCGGATAACCGACTCGGCGGATCTCTATTATACGCTCGGGCTCTCGCATTTGTATCAGGGCGAGCTCGACCCCGCGCAGGCGGCCTTCAACGCCGCACTGGAACTCACGCCCGGACATAGTGAAGCGCTCACCTGTCTAGGGCAGATCGCCTATCTGCAACACGATTTGTCAAAGGCGGCCGCCTGTTACGGGCAGGCGTTAGCGGTGACCTCTAACAATGCCGGCAACGCGCGCATCCTGACCTCGCTGGCACTGTCGGAATCGGACCGTGAACATCACGATCTCGCGCGGTTGTATCTGTTGCGTGCACAGAAACTCGACCGTCTGTATGCGCCTGCGCTCTACAATCTGGCTAGCCTCTATCGCGACAAATTCAATCTGCGCGAAGAGGCGCTTGACAACTTTGAACTCTACCTGCGCATCGTCGACAAGAGCGACAAGCATTATGAGAAGGCGGTGAATAATGTCAAACGGCTGCGCCTGAATCTCGAACGGACCCAAACCGAGGAGCTGGACGGCATGCGGCGCGACCCGGCCGCCGCAGCTAAGCTGATGCAAGAAGGCGTGCGGCTGCAGCTCGCCAAACAAGTGCCCAAAGCCATCAAGGCCTACCGCGACGCGTTGGCCAAAGACCCTCTCACGTTCAATGCGGCGTTAGGGTTGGCAACGGTTTACAAGTCTCAGGGACAACGTGCCGAGGCGATGGAGGCGTTCAAGCAGGCGCTAGCGATCAACCCCAGTCACCAGGACAGTTATTTCGAGGCGGCGGAACTGGCCCTCCAGTTGAAACGATACGCAGAGGCGGCCAAGATTCTCGACCGCGCGATCGCCCGCAGTCCGTTCAACCCCGCCAATGCCGAGCTCATGGCGCGTATCCGCTATGCCGAGACGCGTTTGCCCGAAGCGCGTGCCTATGGTGAATTTTACCTCTCCCTGCTGCGCCCGGGCGACAAGAACCGCGCCGCGTATGAGAAGTGGGTCAAGTCGCTGCCTGCTACATAGCGGGCTTAGCGTGTTTTCGGAACGTAATGAACCTATGGCGACGGTTTTTAAAGAATTTGGCATGGTGGACTATCTGGCCTTCGGAACGGCCGCCTTTCTGGTGATCCGCGGCTTCGTACGCGGCGGCTCCGACGAGATCGGAAACCTGGTGGGCGTCGTGACGGCAGCGGCGGTCGGGTATTTCGGATTCACCCCGGTCGCGCGGCTGGTGCTGACCGCTAACGTGTTCCACGCCAACCCGTACGCGGGACGGCTCATCGTTTTCATCCTGTTGTCCGTGGTCTGCATCGCCCTCTGGCTGGGACTGCGCCGGATACTCACCTACACCCTCCGGCTGGCGATCGCCCAACCTTTCGACACCCTTCTGGGCGGCGTGATCGGCGGCGTCAAGGCCTTCATCCTAGTAGCGGTCCTGTGTACGCTCGGCCTGCTAAACCCGCGCGAGCAAGCCCGCACTCAGTTTCAACAGCACTCGCTCACGGCGCAAAAACTGGCACCCCTGTTGAAAAGCATCACCTCCCCCGACACCTAGAGGGGGGCTTATGACCGCACCCGCGCAACTCATGGAACTAGACGACGCCGCCCTGATGCTCCGAGCGCGCGCCAACGACCGCAATGCTTTCGCGGTGTTAGTAACGCGGCATCAAAAAATGTTGCTGAACTTTTTTGCGCGTTCCGGCGTTCAATACGATTGCGAAGACTTGGTTCAACAAACCTTCCTGCGGCTCTACCGTTACCGTGAACGCTACACCCCAACGGCGAAAATCACGACCTTTCTGTTTCTGCTGGCGCGGCAGGTCTGGATCGACGAGTTGCGGCGGCGCAAACGGCACGCGCGGCTGGCGGATGGACTGGCGGCCGAACCGCATCCTGAGTTTGTCGAGCCCGAGGCTGCCCAGGCAGGCGCGTCGGGCAGCATGGATTTGGATCAGGCCCTCGCCTCGTTGCCAGAGGCCCTGCGGCAGGTCGTGGAACTTGGCGTGTATCAGGATCTGCCTTACGCGGAAGTCGCAGAGATCTTGGAGATCCCTGTTGGAACCGTGAAGTCGCGCATGTTCAACGCGCTGGCCCGGCTGCGCGCGTTCTTGGAGGATCAGCGATGACGTTTGAATCACACGTGAGCGAGCTTGCGACCCCGGACGCCGCCGCGTTCTTAACGCTTGCGGAGCGTCTGCGTGCGCGGCCAGAACGTGAGCCGGCGGCCGATTTGGCCGACCGGATTATGGCCGCCTTGGACGCAGAGCGTGCCCGCGAACAGCGGCGTTTCCGTGTGCCCTCGCCGTGGTGGGGCGCTGCGGCTGCGGCCGGCCTGATCGCGGCGGTCTCGCTGTTCGATCTCGCCGACCGCTCCCGCTCCGCGCAAACAAGTGTTCCGCAGGCTGACGGATACGCGTGGCTCGCTTCGAGCCAGGAGGCGGACGGCACCTGGAGTCCCGCCAAGCATGGAGGAGCGGAGGCTTACCGGCCCGCACTGACCGCGCTCTCGGCCTTGGCGCTCGCCCGCGCGCCGCGGCCTTATGCCCCGCAACTCCAGCGGGCGTGTTCCGCCTTAGCGGCCTTTCAGACCGCAGACGGCGCGTTTGGCGGCGAAGGCCGCGCGCAGCTTTACAACCACGCGATCACCACCTATGCGTTAGCCTCGCTCAATCGCGGGTACCCCTCGCTCAAACCGGTGCTGGAACGGGCGCTTGACTTCATCCGTTCCCGACAGACGGCCGAAGGCGGCTGGGATTACGATCCGCGCTCGGAGGGTAACGCGGCGCTGACCGCCTGGCAGGTGCGCGCCTTGGCGTGCGCCGAGGCACAGGGTTTTGACCGGGCGAAGGAACCGTTGCGCAAAGGCCTGCGCTGGCTGCGCGGCAGCCTGCGTGACGATGGCAGCATCGCCTATCACCGCAGCTCGCTCGCACGTTCCGACAGCCTCACGGCGCTGGCCGCCTACACGCTGATCACGGCGGGCAAAGACTTTCCAGGCCTGCCCGAGCTGGGGCGGCAGGCTACCCGCTCGCTGGGCGTTCCCTCAGAAACGGACCGTTCTTCCGACTGTTACCGCGATTACGCCAAAGCGCTCGCCTACGACTCCGCTGGCGCTGTCGGGCAGGCCGCCGCAGTTCGGCGGCAGATGCTGAAGCACCAGGAGCTTGGGTGCCGCGACCAGTGGGAACCCGTCGGCGGAAAACTTTACACCACCGCCTTGACCATGCTCGCGGCAAAACCATAGGAAAGAATTTGATGTTGGATCATAAAATTGAACAGGCGTTGCAGGAACTCGGTGTCACACGGTACGGCGTAGTGCCGGTTTCAGAGGTCGTTTTCGAGGAGGCGTTCCGGGCCTCGTGCGAATCCAACCAGTGCGGCAAATACGGCACCAACTGGGCCTGCCCGCCCGGCGTGGGCGGGGCCGCCGCATTGATTGAGCGCGCGCGCAGGTTCAAACACGGGCTGGTCGTCCAGACCGTATGGCCGCTCGAGGACATGTTCGACTTCGACGGCATGATGGCCGGCGGCGCAAAGCACAACGCGCTCTTCCGAAGCGTGTCGGCACGGGTGGCGCCGCTGCTGCCCCCCGGCGAGAAGCTGATGCTGAGCGCGGGCGCGTGTTCGGCCTGCGAGACCTGCACCTACCCGGCTGGCGAGCCCTGCCGCCTGCCGGAGCAGGCGATGGCCTCGCTCGAATCCTACGGCATCGACGTGGCGCGCCTGATCGCCAGCAGCGGGCTCTCCTACAACAACGGCCCCAACACCGTTTCCTACGTCGGCCTGATCCTCTTCTGAGCGGACGCGGTTCAGTTCTCGCTGGCTTGCACGCGATAGAACGTGCGTGCGGGATCGGTGCCGATGTGTCCTGTTAAGGTTGCAAACGGCGGGGCTTATTTGACATACTAAAAGTCACCTTTTGTTCCGGGATAGAACACGGGGTTTCACAGAAGGGAAGAACAGTCATGATGCAGGTTTCTCGTCGCAAGTTTATCAAAGCCGGCGCAGCCGGTCTGACCGTGGCGGCCATGCCGATCCTCACGCAGGGCGCTCCGAAGCGCAAGATTAAGGTGGGCGTGCAGCTCTACTCTGTGCGCGACCTGTGCGGGAAGGATCTGGCCGGAACCCTCAAAGCCATCAAAGAGATGGGCTATGCAGGCGTCGAATTCGCGGGATACTGCGGCAAGAACGCCAAGGAGCTGAAACAGCTCTTGGCCGACACGGGTCTGGCCGCGTGCGGCACGCACACAGGTCTCGACTCCATTATGCCCGGGAAGCTTCAGGCGACCATCGCGTTCAACCAGGAGATCGGCAACAAATTCCTGATGGTGCCGGGCATGAAGCTGGACACGAAGCAGGATTGCCTTGACCGCGCGAAAGAGCTGTCCGCGGCGGCGGTCACGGCCAAGGGCGCAGGCCTGTATGTCGGCTACCACAACCACCAGGGCGAGTTCAAAGACAAGATCGACGGCGTGTGCAAGTTTGAGATCCTCTTCAGCAACGCGTCGCCGGATGTCTGCATGCAGCTGGATACCGGGCATGTGGTCTCGGCGGGGGATGATCCGATCAAGTGGTTCAAGAAGTTTCCGAACCGCTCGCGTACGATCCACGCCAAAGAGACCTACCCGGGGCCGGGCGTTCTGGGCCAGCCGGCCGAAGGCAAGCCGGGTGTGCAATGGGACGACGTGTTCGCGGCTGCCGAAGCCGATGTGACCGAATGGTACATCGTCGAGAGCGAAGCGGATGCCGGCACGCTGGAAAAGATCCGCGGCTGCATCGCCTTCCTGAAGACCAAGGGCCGCGCGTAGGCGTTCGGTTAGATCAGTCCGCGCTGGATCATCACTTCCGCGATCTGCACCGCGTTCTGTGCCGCGCCCTTGCGGATATTGTCACCGCAGCACCAGAGGGCAAGCCCATTGTCGACGCTCGGGTCCACCCGGATGCGGCCGACGTTGACGATGTCGCCGCCGCCCGTGAAGAGCGGCATTGGGTATTGGCTGGCGGCCAGGTCGTCGATGACCGCCACGCCTTCCGTCTTGGAAAGGATTTCGCGGGCGGTCTCGGGCGTCATCGGCGCGCTGAACTCCGCATGCACCGCCACCGAGTGGGCGTAGAAGACCGGCACGCGCACGCAGGTGCTCGCGATCTTGAGGTCGGGGCACCCCAAAATCTTGCGCGACTCAAAGGTCATCTTCGCCTCTTCGGTCGTAAAGCCCGGCATCTCCTTCTTGGCGCTGCCGATTTGCGGCAACACGTTGAAGGCAATCTGGTGGGGATAGGTATGAACACTCATCTCGCCGCCCGCCACATAGGCGCGCACCTGCTGCTCCAGCTCCTCGACCGCCGCCCGGCCTGTGCCGCTTACGGACTGGAAGGTCACGGCGGTCAGGTGCTTCAGCGGAACCTTCTTGTGAAGCGGCGCGATGCCCATCAGCGTGATGATCGTGCTGCAATTGGGGTTCGCGATGAAGCCCTGATGCTTATCGAGGGCCTCGGGGTTGATCTCGGGGATCACCAGCGGCACGCGGTCGTCCATGCGGTAGTCGTCGCCGTTGTCGATCACCACGCAACCGCGTTTGACCGCTTCCCAGCCGAACAGCTTGGAGGCGCCCTTCGAGCCCTCGGTCCCCGCGAAGAGCACGATGTCTAGACCGTCAAACGCCTCCGGGTTGGCTTCGAGTACACGAAACGTCTCTCCCGCCACCTCTTCGTCACGCTCACGCGTGGCGAGGATACGGATCTCACTGGCGGGGAAATCCCGTTGCCGGAGCACCTTGACCATCTCCGTGCCCACTGCGCCAATACCAACCAGACCTACCTTGTACTGTTTCATGTGCGACCCTTCTGTTTCATAGAACGGGGCGAAATAATACCAAACCGTTCGGAATGCGCAATGCGGAAGTGCCCCCTGCAAGTGCCCCTGCAATGGCGGCCGATTACAGCCAATTACAGCTCTCGGATTCGGATGCTGCGAAAGTAGATCGCCGCAGTACCGTGCTTGCCCTGTAGTCCGATGCGGCCCTTGGTCGGCAACTCGGCCCATGGGCGACTGAGCCACGGCGGGATATCCGTACCGTCTGGGTTCTTCTTCGCTGAAGTCCACTGCGACAGGTCGGTGTCGACCGTGATCTCGCCGTTCACCGCCACCACGACGTGCTTGCCCTTCGCTGTGACCGTCAAGCGGTTCCACTCGCCCGCAGGTTTTACATTGTTGACCTTCGGAGGCAGGTGCCCATACAGTCCGCCATTCTTGGCAAACGGGGCCTCGTTCTGCCAGTGCGGGTCGTTGTCGTCCAAAATCTGGACCTCAACCGCGTTCGGAATCCAATTTGCGGTGTCGCCACAATAGATCAGCACACCGCTATTCGCCGCCGGGTCACAGGTATACTCCAGATCGAGCACGAAGTTCTCGTAATCGCGCATTGTCCAAATCGCCTCGTCCTTGTTCGCGGTCAGATTGCCCTTGCCGTCGATAAACCAAACATCCTTCGTGAACACCGCGTTGTCCAGAGTGAGGTTGAAGAGCGAATGCCAGTTACGCGAATCCGGATGAGGCGACTCCCTCATGACCGGGCGCAGGGCGCATGTTTGCGCCGGGGCGCAGGCGGACGTGTCGGCCGAAGCCTTTTTAAACGCAACCCACCGACAGCCCGTAGCGGCAAACAGTAAACCTGAAAGAATAATGATTGATACGCTTTTCACCTAGCCTCCTTTTTCAGCGTGTTCTCATACAAGGGCTCATCCGCCTTGCGACAGGAAAAGGTTACCATGCGAAACACACCCGTGGCAAGCCCCTGTCCGTACAGGCGGCGGCGACACATTTCCAAACCCCGTCTATTTAAGACTGGCAAAACTCATGGGAAGCAACGCGCCGAGGGAGGTCGTCTTTTCCGTACCCCTTTGGCGTCGCGCAATGAAGACAGGAAGGCCCGGTGCGCAGAATTCTGCCAGCACTTGACGACAGGCGCCGCACGGCGCCGCACCTTTCTGTTCGCCCCCGGCAATTGCCAGCGCCACGAAATCGCGGCACCCCGCGCTGACCGCCTTCACGAGCGCCGTGCGTTCCGCGCAGGTACTGAGCCCGTACGAAATGTTCTCCACGTTACAGCCGGTGTAAATCTGGCCGTCCGCCGTGAGCACGGCCGCACCTACGGGATAGTGCGAATAGGGACAGTGCGCGTGCGCCGCCGCCTCGCGTGCGGCGGAAATCAAGAAGGCCCGAACCTCTTTGCTGATGATCGGTAAAGGTTGCTTTGTCATGAGATGCCTTTCTCGGATCAATCAGATCCGTCTGCTCCGTCAGAGGGTTTCTAAAATGAGCCTGCGCTCGCACACCCGCCCTTGCCCGATACGTACCGCAGCGACGGCAGCAGGAACGAGCGACTCCGCCAAAGACGCGTCTTTCGCCAGCAACCGCATCAGGGGCTGCCCCCTCTCCACCGCTTCGCCCGCCTGCACAAGGCGGTCCACTCCAGCCGCAGGGTCGATCACATCGGTCACCGTCTTTCGCCCTCCGCCCAACTGCAGCACGATCTGCCCGATCTGCCGCGCGTCCACAAAGGCCACGGTGCCGGCTTGCGGGGCGGGCACTGCGACGGCGGCTCCCGGCTGCGGGAAGGCGCGCGCGTCGTCGATCACCCGCTCGTCCCCGCCGTGCGCGGCGACCATGCGGTGGAACACCTCCAGCGCACGGCCATCGTCAAGCCGCTGCGCCAGCTCGCGGCGCGCGCACTGCAGGTCGGGATACACGCCCGCCAGCACGGTCATCAGCGCCGTGAGTTCGATCGTCAGGAAGCGCGTGTCCGCAGGGCCGGCCCCTTTCAGCGTCTCAACGGCCTCGCCCACTTCGACCGCGTTGCCAACCGTCCGGCCAAGCGGCTGATCCATGTCGGTGATGAGCGCGCCCATCTTGCGGTTAAGCGCGCGCCCCACTCGGAACAGGCTTTGCGCCAGTTCGCACGCACTGTCCAGCGTCTTCATGAAAGCCGCCTTGCCGCATTTGATGTCCAGCACCAGGGTGTCTGCGCCCTCGGCGAGTTTCTTGGACATGATGCTGGCGGTGATGAGCGGGATGCTCGGCACGGAGCCCGTGACGTCGCGCAGCGCATAGAGCTTCTTGTCAGCCGGCGCGAGTTGCCCGGTCTGCCCGATGATCGAGCAGCCCACCTCGGCGACCACGCGCTTGAACGCCTCGACCGAGAGCCGCGTATTGTACCCGGGAACCGCCTCCAGCTTATCGAGCGTTCCGCCGGTAATGCCGAGCCCCCGCCCGGAAATCATGGGGATTGCGAGGCCGGCGGAAGCCGCCAGCGGCGCGATCATGAGCGAGAGCTTGTCGCCGATGCCGCCCGTGGAGTGCTTGTCTGCGGTGGGGCGCGGCCACGCATCGAACGTCACCCGATCACCCGAGCGCATCAGGGCGTCTGTAAGCACGGCGGTCTCCTCGGGGGTCATGCCTCGGAAATAGATCGCCATCGCCAGCGCGGCCATCTGGTAGTCGGGGATGGCGCCGCTCGTGAACCCTGTGATGAAGAAACGGATTTCAGCCTCGTCAAGGGTGCCGCCGTCGCGTTTCTTTTCAATGACCCATTGGGGTATGAAGTTCATGAATGGCCCTTCTCCGGTCGCACGCATGCACGCAGGAAACCCTCGCACGAACGACCTTCACAGATTCTTGTCCGCGAAATCCATGTACCGTTCCCAATCGTAGCGTGCAAGGTCATGCTTGCCGGCACGCACATGGTAGCCGACACACCCCTCCTGCAGCGGTGTTTCCACCGCCGGAAAGGTGTCGCCCACCAGTCCTTTCTTGCCGTAGAGCTGCCACACAGGCGAGGCGAGCACGCACGACCGGAACTCGCCAGGCTGTCCGGCCCAATCGTCATCAGAGGCCGATGCCACATACGCCAGGCGAGGCGCAAGCAGCGCAACCAGCATGTGCTGGTCGAGCGGCAACGCCGACTCGTTATCGCCGTACTTCTTGTAGTTATCGCAAAACCAATGCGGAAAGACTTTGTTGATCCGCGCGATGTGTTCCGATTTGGGCAGATCCAAGCGGTTGAGCTTGGCGCCTCCGCAGCCGGAATCGTTCGAGATCGTCAGCGCGAAGCGGGCGTCACTTGCGCCGCACCAGAGCGCCGTCTTTCCCCAGCGCGAATGTCCAACCACCGCGACGCGCGTGCGGTCGATCAGCGGCTCGGCTTCGATCCAATCCATGATGCGGCTCGCGCCCCAGGCCCACGCCGCGAGTGTGCCCCACGACGACGCCGTGCGCACCTTCGGGTCGGGCTGAAACACGCCGTGAACCCCATTGGTGAACCCGTCGAAGGAGTCAGGGTCGACGTCTCCCGTTTGAAAAGACACCGCGGCGTAGCCGCGCGCCACCAGTTCTTTGGCTGGCCAGAGGGGAAACTTTAGATGCGGCCCGGGGTCGATGTTCAGCTCGGGCAGGTTGCCGATCAGCAAAAACGCGGGCGCGGGTTTCGCGGCTTTGGGGAGGAACGCGACGACGCGCAACGTGCCTTCTCCGCCCGGCCCCGAATAACAGATGTTGATCCGTTTGCGAAGCGCCTTGCCCTCCCACACCTCCGTCCCGGGCTCAGTCGCCTCAAAGCGTAACGAGGGCGGCCGCTCCACAGGATTGCGGCCGAACACCTGCGCCTTAAACAGCTCAAGTATTTCGGGACGCCGATCCGTCTCCCACACCGCTACGGAATCGACCGTCTGTCCGTCAACGGTCTTCAGCACATCAGGAAGCTCAACCGCCAGCGCCGCCGAGACCGACATCGCGCCAAACATGCAGACGGCTTTTTTCATAGGTTCCCTCTTGATACTTATTCTCCCGGTGCTTTCACTCACAGGGTCCAGCAAGCATGGCACATTCAGAATACCAGGTCAAGCCGCACGCAATCGACCGCGTAAGGGCTCTTCCTGTTTTTTGTTTGCCCCCACTCCCGAAGCGTCCCGTTTTTTGCTATAGTTGCCTCCTCATGACTACCTGTAAAGAGTTTCAGGAAGCGCTCCGCACCACCGGACATTACGAGACGGCGCTCGTGAGTCACCCTTCACATCCACCACGAATCAGCGCGATCAACTCCTTCCGTTACGCGTTCACCATTATCCATATTGTCTGCCAATGCGCCGTCAAGAACCTGTTCCGCAGGTTCGGCTATAAGCAGTGGGCCGAGATTTGCATGGCCTCCGTCGCGTTCGCCGAGAAGATGGGCGGGATTGTCACGTTCGAGGGGTTTGAACAGCGTGCCGCCTATCCGGGTCCCGTCGTCTATGTGGCCAACCACATGAGCACGCTGGAGACCATGGTCTTCCCGACCACGCTGCTCTCCTTCGGGAAACTTTCGATTGTGCTCAAAGCGAGCCTCGACACGATGCCGCTGGTAGGCGCGTCCGCACGGACCGTGGGCTGCATCGGGGTGACGCGCAAGAATGCCCGCGAGGATCTCAAGACCGTCCTAGAGGTGGGCGCGCAGCGTCTCGCCGACGGCTGTTCAGTCCTGCTCTTCCCGCAAGGTACGCGTCAGGCGGTGTTCGACGGAAAAAAGTTCAACTCGCTCGGTGCCAAGCTGGCCGAGCGCGCGGGCGTGCCGGTGGTGCCGCTCGCGGTAAAAACAGACTTTCTCCAGACCGGCAAGTGGATCAAGGACTTCGGCCCGGTCGACCCCAACAAGCCGATCCGTTTCGCCTGCGGCCCCGTGCTTCCGCCGGAACTCGGCGCGCGAAAAATGCACGAGCAGAGCGTGGCCTTTATCGAAGGCAAGATCAAAGAGTGGGGCCTGCCGACGGTCTGAGCTGTCACGGGCGCTACGGTTCAAGCGCCCCTCCATGTCCTGGCGGCGTGGCTGGCCGATGGCCTTCGTTGACGTTTTCGACGATCCCTTCGCAAACCCGGAGCGCGCCGCCCGCGTGGATGCCATACCCGGCCGTTCCTTCGGGTAGCAGGCGCAGCAGGGCCTTGAGTTCGTCCCAGCCGTCGGCCTCACCGTGTACATCGCAATAGATCGGCGCAAAATTCAAGCACTCAAACAGGGTGCCTTGCTCTCCGTCCTCTTCGGCAAAACGTACCCAGCCGCGTGCCAGCATAATGCTCCCTGCCGAAAGGCCCATGAACGGGACACCTTTCGCGGATAACGCTTGCAGGCACGCGATCACCCCTTCCCGCGCACGGAGGACCTCCATGCCTTCGGCCACATCCCCGCCGCTGACGAACACCGCGTCCGCGCGCGACAACACGCGCCGCGCAACGGCAGGGTCGCCCGCCGCACCGCACAGTGGCGCCAACTCGACTTCGCACGCCCCGCTCTCCAGCAAATGCGCCCGCATGACCTCGAAAAACCCACGGTCATCTCCGCTGGCCGCGCCGAGATACGCGACGCGGGGTTTCGGTTGGCCGGCTTCTCTGAAGAACGCCCGCATGGCCGGATCGGGCCTTCTGCAGGAGTACGGATTGCCTGCCAATAAATACACGACACCGTTCATCGCTAATCTCCTTAAGGCCGGGACGCCTCCCCGCAGAGGACGGTTCGGGGCACCGGTTGCTGCCAATGATTCGATAACCTTCCCAGCAGACACATTCATCCGCCTGTTCGACGCGCAAGCCGCACCTTGCCGGAACGCTCATGTTCCAAGGCCAAAACAGCCGCGGCAGCCACGGGAAAACCATACACACGATGCAACCGGCCTTCGACACGCCGCAGCACGTCGTTGCCGGCGTACGGAGAGAGACAGAGCCGCACACGGAGATCCCCCGCAACAGCCGACTGGTCGATCTGAAACCCGCGAACCTCTGGAACCTCCGCTAACACCGCATCCACGTCAGCCACCGTCATTCGCCGGCCGTCCCGAGTCACCGTTACATCGGACATGCGTCCCACGATCCGTTCCAGTGTGAGTCCGCCACTCCGTCCGCACGGGCACGGCTGCCCCGACGTCAACTCGGCGAGATCACCCACATCGAACCGCACGAAGCACTGCACAGGATGCCGGAACGGCGTGACCAACAAACGCCCGAGCACTGTTCCAGCAGCATGGGTTTCGAGTGGCACGAAGTCCACATGACACGAGTCGGTGTTCTGGTGCATCCGCCCCTGGTCGCACTCCATGAACACATACCCCGTTTCTGTCGTTCCGTGGGAACTGACCAGCGGCGCATCGAACACCTGCCGGATCACGTTCAGGAACACCTTGGCCGGAAACGAATAGGTGAACGTGATCACGGACGGCTGATACACCGGCAGCGCGCGATCCTGCGCGAAAGCTGCCAGCGCGGCCAGATAGAAAGGGTCGGCTTCCAGCACAACCGGACGGAACGCTTCCAGTTCGCCGCATATCCGGCGCATGTCATCAACGTTCCAGTTTCCGGGATTGATGGTCTGGTTCAGAAACAACAGCCGTCCCAGCGTCCGCTCACTCACCGATAGCGTTTCCCCGGGCCGATACGGACCCACGCACCGCGGCGATGCCAAGACCGCCTCGCGATGGGACCCGTCCGCTACGCGCCGAAGATGCGCATTCAGCGCCCAACTCGCACGCTCGGATTGCTCCCACCACGCCTGCGACCAGAAGAGCGTGACCTGGTCCGCTGTCGAGCCGCTAGTCGAAACGTAGGAGGCGCGCCCGCTCTTAAGTTCCGCCTCGAAATCAACCCCGGCAGGCACAAAACCTTTTGGAAAATGCGCACGGATATCGGCTTTGGTCAACGCAGGTAAAGCCGAATAACGGCTCAGCACCGATGCTGCCCGTCCAGGATCCGAGGCCCTCCACGCCGCATAAAAGGGGGTCTCATTGAGAGCCAACTCCAGCGCCGCCGCACACCGCTCCCCATACGACGAGTCTCCTTCAAGAGGTTCAAGCCTCCGGCTCATCGGCGGTCCGCCTTAAGAATGTCTCGGCATGAACGCTTGTCAGCAGATTGCTTGCTGATCTGTTCGGCCAACTTTGCGGTCTCGCGCACCCAATGAGCGGACCAACCGGAGTGCCCGTCGAGACAACATTCCGCCTTCACCCGCTGGTAACGCTTATCGGGGATCTTAATCATCGCTTTCATACCGACAACAGTTTCCCATCTTCCCCCATTTATGTCAAATGGACGCCGGGTACAGAAATCATCGGCATAGTGATACACGGGGTCTCTGCCGCGCGTGCTCATCCAGACTTTTCCGGTCACCGACTCCAATTCCCCAATCGTACGCGAGTCACCGATGAATGTGTGCCGAACCCGCTCTCACTCCGTTGCCAGTGCTTCTTCAACTGAGTTCGCTGGCACAAAAGGTTCGTCGGCACCGGTCCCCGCCAGTACGGTCGGATGTACCGGGCGGGCTGATCTCTCACATATTCCTTGCGCGTTGAGCGTTCAGAGTTGAGAGTTAATGTTCATAGGAAATTCATTGTTCATCGTTGGATCTTCGTTGCCTCCCCACCCCAATCTGGCTCCCTAGGAGCATGAAAGGTTCACGTCGCCCACACAAGAGGTGTTCGGATTATTGCCTAGACTACGAGAAAGAGGTAGTGTATAAATCAATATTGAAGAGGAGGAGGGTATGAACGTTGCTGAACTGTCCCCAAATCCATACTATCTTATAGAGGCGATGCGGCGGATAGGTTATACGTTGGAAACGGCGTTGGCTGACATCTTTGATAACAGTATCACGGCAAACGCAAAGCGAATTTCAGTTCAGTTCCGCTGGAATGGCGGGACTCCATGGATTGCCATTCTCGACGACGGACACGGTATGTCCCGCGATGTACTGCTCGATGCTATGCGTTTTGGTGGCGGCCAATCGCCACTAGTGGAGCGAGTCGCTCAAGACCTCGGACGTTTTGGCCTCGGCATGAAGACAGCATCCCTTTCCCAGTGCCGCGTCATGACCGTTGTCTCGAAATGCGCCCAAGAAATAAACGCTTGCGCGTGGGATATTGATGTTCTCAAGAAAACAGAAAAATGGCTGCCGCAATTCCCTAAATTGTCGCAACTCCGTGATATCGAAAACCTCGGTTCGGTTTTCGACTGGTTGGACAAAAGCAAGTCAGGAACAGCCATTATCTGGCAAACGATGGATAATGGTGTCTCGGACGAAAAGCATTTTAATGCGGCGATGTCTCGTGCGCGGGAACATATTGAGGTTGTCTTTCACCGTTTTATTGCAGGCTCCTCTAGCCACCGTTCTGTCGCGATGGATTTCAACTGCCTAGCAGTGGTTCCCTTCAATCCCTTTGGCCTAAATCATCCTGCGCGACAGGAGTTGACTGAGGAACGAGTTAAAATCCAAAAGGCAGTCATCACGATCCAACCTTATGTCCTGCCCCACTATTCAAAAATCTCTCGCCAAGACTATGAGAAGTTTGGTGGCGATGAGGGATATCTTCACAACCAGGGCTTTTACGTTTACCGAAACCGACGGCTGATTCTGAAGGGAACATGGTTCCGGCTTATTCCCAGAACCGAACTTACAAAGCTCATCCGTGTCCGCGTCGATATTCCAAACACGCTTGACCATTTGTGGCACCTTGACATCAAAAAGTCACAAGCCACTCCGCCAAAGGTGGTATTAGACGCCCTCCAGAAGATAATTTTGAAGATTGAGTGTAGAGGCAAGGATGTTCATAAACGCCGTGCCGCGAGACTTGCGGATAACTTGACGTATGTCTGGCGACGTACAGTAGCGGACGGTAATGTCTGTTATGAAATCAACGAAGAGCACCCGCTGGTCAAAACCTTAGTTGCCGATGCCAACGGACAAATCGATAACCGCAAGCTCGCAAGCCTCCGTGTGATCAGCGACGCCTTTCCAAGAAACACATTCTATGCGGACACCGCAGATGACAAAACGGAGCTCGTTGCAAGTGCAGAAGAATCACAGGTGTTTGAAGCCATTCGTTCACTGATTGACGCCTTACGCAACGCCGCCATCGATGACACAGCAATAAAAGAGCAACTTTCAAGAATCGAATTGCCTATCTCGAAAGAGAAGCTGGTGGAACTGATCACTGAGAGAAAACAAAATGGCTAACGTTGACAAACTGGTTGAACAAGTTTCGTCCATTCTTTTTGGTAAGGGAGAAATTCCTGATCAAGACAAATTGCGTAATATAGTTTCCGCTCAAGCTAATGTAATGTGGTTAACGGACGGACTTCAGTTCTCACCCGGCGAAATTGACGCTGCTATCGGGTCAATACAAACACGTCATATCACCCAAATGGGGTTAGGTGTTCTGTTTGAAACGGAAGACTATAGGCCGTGGCTTGACCAACGACGAGGTGAAATCGATTTCTATTATTGGATCCGTTATCATAAGCATCTTAAAGAGCGGTTCCTTAGCAAAGAAGTGGTCGGGGCTCTAGATTTGATTACTGATAAAATCTTAGACCACTTAGAAGATCCAACGAAAGAGGGAAAGTGGGAACGAAAAGGGTTGGTGGTCGGACATGTCCAATCAGGAAAGACGGCCAACTATATCGGTCTTATCGCTAAGGCTGCGGATGCCGGATACAAAGTTGTTATTGTTCTAGGGGGAATGTTGAACTCGCTTAGAAACCAAACTCAATCCCGAATTGATGCCGATTTCATGGGCTTTTGCACGCGTTATCAAAAACATATGGGAGTGGCTAGGTTTGGAAACACGAGACGGCCTATCAGTTTCACAACAAGTGTTTCTGATTTTAGTAAAAAGGTGGCACAACAAATTGCCCTCGGCTTGGACGCGCTCCGCGAACCAGTGATATTAGTTGTGAAAAAACATGTTAGCACTCTTGCTGAGCTTAAGAACTGGCTTGCGGAGAATAACCGGCACGATTTGAAAGAATTCCCGCTGCTTCTCATTGACGACGAAGCTGATCATGCGTCAATCAACACCAAAAAAACAGATCAAGATCCGACAGCAATTAATCGCGGCATACGTGAGCTGCTTCAATTATTTCCCCGGTCGTCATTTGTTGGGTACACTGCAACACCGTTCGCCAACATCTTCATTGACCCGGAAAATGTCAATGAAATGACCAATGGGGAACTCTACAAGGACCTCTTTCCTCGAGATTTCATCCTGAGCCTTGATCCACCAACAAATTATGTTGGAGCGACAGAGGTGTTCATTGATAAATCAGACACATATCTGCGAACCATTGACGACAGTGAGGATTTGTTGCCAATTCGCCACAAAAAGGATTGGGAGCCAAGCGCTTTGCCTGCATCGCTTAAGAAGGCAATAGATTGCTATATTATCGGCAAGGCTATTCGTCTCTTGCGCGGGCAAACTAATAAACATTATTCAATGATGATCAACGTGAGCCGCTTCACAAATGTTCAAGAACGATTGAAGACACTTGTGAGCATTTTTGTAAAAGAGCGGCAGGACGCCATAAAGAACTACGCGGGGCTACCGCCTGCGATTGCACGGAAAAACTCGGCGGTACTAGAGAGATTGTGGCAAGTGTGGGCTGAAGAGTATACTGGAAAGGACACTTCATGGAATGATGTACAAATCAAGTTGAATGAGTCGGCGAGTCCAATCGCGATCGCAAGCATCAACGTCAACAGCACTGATCGATTGGATTATGACGAATTTCCTAATGGACGGTCACTCATCGCGATTGGTGGTTTAGGGCTCTCGCGTGGCTTGACACTGGAGGGGTTGATCGTCAGTTATTTTCTTCGTAACTCTATCATGTATGACACACTGCTACAGATGGGGCGCTGGTTTGGATACCGTGATGGCTATGCCGATCTATGCCGGATATTCATGCCCGAAAGCGCGGCGTCATGGTATGCGCACATAGCGGAAGCGGTCGAAGAGTTGCGAAGCGATTTCAAGGAAATGGAACGGCTGAAACTTACGCCATTTGAATTCGGATTACGTGTCCGCAGTCACCCGACGGCACTCATAGTGACAGCGCGAAACAAAATGCGCTCCGCGACGCCGGTTATTGTCGAAATTGCACTTGAGGGAAGGTTGGTTGAAACTAGCCTTCTCATCAACAGGCACGAGTCTATCACGCATAATGGAACCGTTCTCAAAAGCGCGGTTATTCAAGCCAAGCACTACAGCAAATGGGAAAGAGAACCAAATAATCTCGGCGGGTATTTGTGCAGAAGTGTTCCGATATCGATTCTTGAAACAGTTGTCGAGTCTTTCCAAAATGCTCCAGAGTGCATGCTCACGGAAAAAGGACCTTTGCTAAATTACATTCACCAATTAAGCGATGATAAAGGTATTACCACTTGCGATGTGTTGCTTAGATCTGTACCTGAAAATGATGAATACGGCATAAAGTGTGCTGGACTTGAGGTGTTTCCTTTCAAGCGGACACTTGCAAATTCAACTATGTCCGATCCGCGCCTTGAGTTCACGAAAAGGCATATCATTTCACCCAGCGATGAACAGGCCGGACTAACGCCAGAAGAGGTCACGGCAATTGATGCAGCCTATAAGCAAGCTAACCCCGAAAAGAAAAGAGTGGCAGGCGGTGCATATCGAAAATACAAGAACGAACACGGCATGCCACCGCTTCTTATGTTAATGTTCGCATCCGTTGCTTGTAAGAACAACGAAAACAAACGACTAGTGGTGCCTACATATGGAATCAGTTTTCCTGGTAGTCCGGGTGCAAGTAGACGCCCCGAACGGTTGGTTCAATATCAAGTGAATAAGGTGTATCGGGACAAGTTTCTTGCAGATTCAGTTAGCGAAGAGGAGGACGAGGAATAATGAATCCTTGGACTAGCATTGCTACGCCCACCAACGAGTTTAACGTCCAGCGCGTATCGGACAATTACCCACTTCCGCTCTTTTGGGGCAAGGACACGCACGGTGGATACCTGTTCCTCATTGATGCGCCGCTAGAAGTTGTTCCAGATAAACGTGCGTTGCCAGATTTGATAGGAATCCGTATCAGAGTTGGCTTGATGCCGGCATGCCAGCGCATTGTTCTTTTCCTTACGGAGAACAGCAACTGGGAGATGTTCTACGCGCTCTGCAGCGACCTAATACGTGTCAGCGCGGGTGCGGAGAACAGTGTGGCATCCGCTTCAATCCTTATCGGAAGGTTGACGCGCTGGCGGGATTTCCTCAAGCGCCAGCAAGTTCACGCTCTTTCACTAGAGGCTGTAAAAGGACTGGTCGGGGAACTCCTGTTTCTGACCAAAACATTGGGGGAGCGGTTCGGATGGGATGCTGCCGTAGAGTTCTGGAAGGGGCCGGAGAATGCCCCACAGGATTTTGAGGTTCATGACACGGCGGTCGAAGTGAAGACACAGTCGGGCGTGTCGAAGCCGAGCATACAAATCAATTCAATAGAACAGCTAAATGCGCAGTTGCCGCAATTCTATCTCGTTGTCTATACACTCGCTTCAGCGGACAAGGATGCCGATGGAGCCTTCACGCTGAACTCCTTGATCGTGAACGTCAGAAGGGCGCTTGAAACCGCTTCGGACATGATGCGCGAGCGGTTCGAGAACCTAATTTTTCAGGCCGGTTACATCGAGTTGGAATGTTACGATGACATGATATTCCAACATGTTGCAACTCGTGTCTTTCGTGTGACTGACGAGTTCCCTCGATTGACTGTGGCAGAGATTCCGGATGGTGTTACACGGATCACCTATCAACTCAGCCTTGAGGCTTGCGTGCCGTTTGAAACCAAGCTCAACCTTGGAGACAGCCATGACTGTTGAAGATTACTACAATGAACTCTATCAAGACGTTTTGGCAGACGCGGACTGTAACCGTAATAACACCGGCAGTGCTTTCATCGAAAAGTTGTGTGGCATCATCGAAGAGCAAACCGGCAATCATGCCGATATGGTCGAATACAAGTTCACGCAACGGGGTTATGCAGTAGACGCATGGACTTGGGAGTTTGAAAGAGGACATCTTTTTCTGATACTGTCAGATTTTCGTGATGACATAGAAATGCCGAGTATCACAAAGACTGAGATGGAGTCATGCTTTAAGCGTATGGAAAGGTTTGTTGATGCTTGCTCCAAACGATCATATGTCGAGGGCCTTGAAGATGCTGCAGATGTTGTTCCGCTGGCACGACATATTCTTGACAGCAGAGTCCGCATCAAGGACATCACTTTTGTACTGATAACTAACGCTAGACTTAGCGCACGGGTTAGCGAATTGCCTACGACGACGTTCCCCGACTGGGAGTCCCATTATGACGTTTGGGATATTGAACGACTTTACCAACTTGAGGCGTCGGGTCGTGAGCGCGAGTCGATCAAGGTGGACTTCACCGACTTTGACAAAAAGGGGCTCCGGTGTTTAGCCGCGTTTACGGGAGATGCCTCTATGCCGTCGTACCTGCTTGTCTTGCCCGGGCAGATCCTAGCCGAACTCTACAAAAGATACGGAGAACGGTTGTTTGAGCAGAATGTGCGGACTTTCCTGCAATTTCGCGGCAAAGTAAACAAAGGCATTCGCAATACAATCGTCAACGAGCCGAGAATGTTCTTCCCCTACAACAATGGACTCTCAGCAACGGCAGAAACCGTCGAAACGTCTAAGGACGGGGAAAGATTGCTGAGTGCTGACAATCTTCAGATAGTCAATGGCGGACAGACAACCGCGTCTATATTCACGGCATGGCATGAGAACAACGCGCCTCTAACCGATATCTATGTCCAAGTTAAACTTTCAGTAGTTGAGAGTGCGAAAGTCAACGAGATTGTCCCGAGGATATCCGAATACGCCAACACCCAAAACAAGGTTAATGCTGCAGATTTCTTCTCGAACCACCCATTTCACTTACGGATTGAGGATTTATCTCGCCGCCTATGGGCCCCCGCTGCCGACGGCAACCCTCGGCAGACGCACTGGTTTTACGAACGTGCGCGCGGACAATTCATCAACAAGCAGGCTGGGCTCTCAAGCCCAGAGCGCAAGAAGTTTCTTGAGCAAAATCCGAAACAAAAAATGTTCACAAAAACCGATCTGGCAAAGGTTTATCTGTCCTTCGAAGAAATGCCATATGTCGTCAGCAAGGGCGCGCAAAAAGCGTTCGCTGATAAAGGAGGCTTTGCATCATTAAGCCTAATAAGAGAATGGGAGAAAAACGAGTCGAGAGTAAATGAGTTATGGTTTAAGCAAGCCATCTCCAAAATAATCCTGTTTCGAGAACTCGACCATCTTATTCGGCAAAATGCGTGGTTTGAACCTTATAAGAATTTCAAGGCCTGTATTGTGAGCTACACGCTTGCGAAAGCTGCATCAATCGTGCGAAAAAAAGGTATGTGCATCGATTTTGGGCGGTATGTCTGGCAGACACAACAAATACCATCGGCCCTTGCGGAGGAGTTGGTGTCCTTAGCTAAGGCGGTCACTGAACACCTGAAGGCAGGCGGTGCACACATCGGTGAATGGGCGAAAAGAGAACTATGTTGGCAACGGGTCGAAGCTGCTGAAATGGTTGTCGATAAACGCTTAGACGAATACTTAATTAATATCGAGGACGAAATACATGAAGAACGTGTTGCGAAGAAGGAGCAACGCGTGGTGAACGGAATCCAGGTTCAGACTTATGTAATCGAAATGGGAATCGCGCACTGGCGGCAACTGGAAGAGTGGGGACATAAAAACCAAAAGTTGATCCCAAAAGAAATGGGCATACTTTCTTGTGCGTGCCAAGGAAGATTGTTGTCGGAGGCACAGTCGCGAGTATTGGTCGATGCCGAGAAACGGGCTAAAGCAGAAGGTTTCTTTCCAAAGGGTAAAGAAGGATAAAGGCTGGCATGGCAATTCCAATTATTGATTTATTCGCTTGTCCCTTTGTAGCCAGTTTCCGGCTCATGCACCTTTTGCCTCTCGCTGGTTTGCTATCATTCCGGCCCTTTGTGCAGCAACGCAATAGAATTCGTCATCTTGCAGTTCACCCTTTTCATATCGCCGCCACGCTTCTTTTGCGACAGGTTCCAATATGACAGGCCATCCACTCTGCTCATAATAGGGATTCAGTAAACGAGGCTCGATGCTGCTGACTGACGTATAATCCGGTGCATCATTTGAGACGACATCCCCATGTTCCAACGCACTATCTGGATGCAGTCCACCATAGAGAAAGGCAATGGAACACCAACATTTTTTAAATTGGACTGTATTAACGAGACGAAGAGCTCGCTGATTCATATCAAGAAGGGGCGTTATCCACGCAACGGCTTTTTGACGATCCTTTGGCAACGGCTTTAACTCGCAAACATCTGCCTCTGTGTCCATCTGAATGTTCATGAGGTACTCCTTCACGGCCAAACCAATGGCCTCGCCAATTAGTGGGGGAACCGCATTGCCGATAAGGCGAAAGGAATGCGTCCGTGCCTTCGGGAAACGGAACCAGTCCGGAAAACTCTGTATCCGCGCAGCCTCACGGGGTGTCAATGACCGTTTTTGCGTAGGATGAATGAACATGAGACCGTCTTTACTAAGATGCGCAACAATCGTACTGCATGGTTGAGATCTACTTTGACGTGTATAGCGATCTTTGAAGCTGCCTCTGTCATAGGGAAACTCGAATTCAACCCCGCGATCACGCATGGCCGTTGCTGAGTTTTCACCCTCTCTCAATAGAGCAAAATCACGTAAATCACGATCACTGTGCGGACGCGCTACATGGTTGCAAAGCCCCTTGGAGTTTTTCACTTCCAAAACCTTGAACAAATAGTTCTTTGCCGTGTCGCCAACGACACCAATATTCTTTTCACGTCGTTCAAGATCATACTCGCTCTCGTCTTGTCCCTGCCCAGCATGTAGCGCTGGAAGATCGCAAATGGCTGCACCTAAATTGGTTTTGGGAATGGCACGAGGTACTGGCTTAAGATCCGTTGGAAAATACCCGTGAAGATCGGCGCGAACTCCGATGATAAGCTGACGCCGCCGCTTCTGTGGAACACCCAATTCCCATGCGTCTTCGATTTGACTGTGGACGCGATAACCGGGTTTCCCTGCAACCTGCCCCAACTCTCTCGCTTCTTTCTGTACGCGGGTGAAGTACTCGCCACCAGCAGCCGTACGGATTCCCAAGACGTTTTCAATGACGAAGATTCGCGGTTGGAAGTAGTCCACGAAACGCAGGTATTCCCGATATAATTTGCGGCGAGGGTCTGCTTTCAGGCGCTCTCCATGGTTGGAACCGTCTCTCTGACGAGCCGTAGAGAACCCCTGACAGGGAGGACCACCTACAATCACATCCACATGGTCGGTGCCAATCAGCTTCGCAAGTTCATCAGGGTTATACTTCGTGAGGTCAAGTTCGAGCGCTTGCCCGACATCAGGAAGATTTTCTTTGAGCGTCGCAACGGCCTGGGCATTAAAGTCAATTGCAGCCAGACAATCAAATCCAGCCCGCTGCATCCCAAGGGTAAAGCCGCCGCAACCGCAAAAGAGGTCGATAAAAGTCGGTTTCTTCTCTGCTGGCGGTCCGCTCGTGCAATAGGCGACAGACTCTTCCCGGACACTTCCGGGAACCTTTTTCTGCTTGGCGCGGAGGGGCGGTTTTCTCTGTTTCTTTGGCATGGCCTTAGTCAGTTAACGGTTAGAGGTTAACACACATGTTCAATCCAAAATAATGTAGATCAATCGCCGCCTTTGGGCAAGCGGAAATTGGGGGCGACGGGAACGGCGCGACGGGAACGGGCGCACCGGCGATTCGGTGCAAGCAACGCCTTACGGCGTCACTACAAACAAAACCGCTTGTACTGGGTATCCCCTTTGCTCTAGTGTCCAACAGAATCTCATCGGAACTACTTCACCGTTTGCATGACACCACTTGGATGCAGGCTACACCGAGTCGCCACACTGGATCTCATACTTCGTCGGTTACGCTTCTCAGTCTCTGTTCTTCGTCACTTCGAAGCCACCTGACCCGCCGATCCTCAAAGACGCCATGATCTCGTCGCGTATATTCCTGCCGGTGCGCGTCGCAACGGCACTCCTGAGCTCCGTCATTCGGCGATGTTCACAGGGGTGCCGTCAATCAGCAGGGTGCAGAGTTCTTCGATGTCGGCGTTGCGGAAGCGGACGCGTCCGGCATCCACCTGCCGACCGAGCGTCGACTCGTTCCATGTGCCGTGCAGCCCGAAGCCCTTCACTTCCGGCGTGGTGCCGGTGGCCGCCAGCGCGATCCAGTGCGTGCCTAAACTGTTCTGCGGATTCCCCAATGCACCGTCTCCGTTTTCGGATGTCGGGTACGCCGTTCTCTTTGCCTTGCTACGGATGACATAGGTTCCCCCCGGCACGCTTTCCGTCTTGCCCACACCCACGGTATACCGCTTAAAAAACTGGTTGCCCAGCGTCAACACCGCACTGTTGTTCCGCTTGAAAACCGTCAGTTCGAAGGCCGGATTCTTCAACACCCAGATTTCCCGTCCGATACGTAACAACTCCGGTTTGTCGATGCCGTTGACCTTGAGGATGTACTCTTGCGTGCAGCCGTACTGCTTGGCCAATTTGCCGATTAAATCGCCTGCGGCAACACGATGTTTCACCTTTGCGGGCATGGGGAAAACAGAGAACGCCAGCGCGGTATTGAGGCTGCCAATCTTACGCTCCGCGAACGCTCGCACATCGTCCGCGTCACGCCGGACCAGAACCTGCTGCAAGATCAGCCTCGCGCCCACGCGGTCATCCTCGGCCTCGCGCGCCGCCGCCTGATCCAACAACTGTTTGACGTCTTGCGACTGCACCTTGGCGGTGGGAACCGCCGGTGGAGCGGCCTTCGACGCACGCCACCCCGACTCCGTAACCGCCGTCGCAGTTGTCGCGCTTTTCCTTTGGGCTGTTGAGGCATCCGGCGTCCACCACGCGTTCAAAAGATGCTTCACAAGAGAGGGACGTTCACGCGGCACCTTCACTTCCGGTGCCGCCTCATACCGCCGGTTATGTCCACCCCCGCTTTCCGTTATTCCCGCATCGGCATGTCCATGGCCACACCCTCGGACAAACAGAACACCGAGCGCGCCCGCCGGAATCACCGCAACCAGCAGCCAGAACTTGCGTACAGACGCACTCTGCCGCTCGTCATATTCGATTCCGTATGAGCCGCGTTGCAGGGACATAACCCACTCCGTGAGAATAAGCAATCAGGAGCTGAAAATGAGGCCGGGCCCCCTCCCTTCACTCCTTATTTCTCATTCCTCTTTCCTACTTTTTCCAACATGTCACGCACCGCCTGTTCCAGTCCCACAAAGAGAGCGTGGCAGACGATGCTGTGGCCGATGTTGAGCGTGTCAAGATGCGGGATCCGCAGAACAGGAGCAATGTTGTCGAGGCTCAATCCGTGTCCCGCATTCACTTTGAGCCCTTTCTCATGCGCGTGGCGCGCCGCCGCGATCAGCCGCTCCAGTTCCCGCACGCGCGCCGAGCACGCGTGCTCGGCATACGCGCCCGTATGCAATTCAATGTACGGCGCACCGATGTCCGCCGCAGCCTCTACCTGCCGCAGCTCCGGAGCGATGAACAGGCTGACGGTAATGCCCGCCTGACGTAAGGCATCCACCACGGGCGCGAGTTCCTCGCGCTGCCCCGCGACGTCCAACCCGCCTTCGGTGGTGAGTTCCTCGCGCCGCTCCGGCACGAGACACACCTCGTCGGGTTTAACCTGCAAGGCCACGGCCACAATATCGGGGTGATTGGCCATTTCGAGGTTCATGCGCGTCGTCAGCGACCGGCGCAGGGCATACACATCCGCGTCCTGAATGTGGCGCCGGTCTTCACGCAAATGCAGGGTGATACTCTGTGCGCCCGCTTTTTCGCACAGTGCAGCCGCCTCTACAAGACTCGGATACGGCGTACGGCGTGCCTGCCGTAGCGTAGCCACATGATCGATATTCACACCCAACCGCACCATACCCATCCCTTTCGCCCGTTTCTTTCGGCGGCCGCGTATTCGCACCGCTAATTGGAAAGTATACCTTACTCATCGCTCCACAATCAAACACGCAATCGGGCCAAGCGGCGGAGAGTGACGGTCAGCACTCGAAAAGCGTCAGCTGGCCGGGAATATCGGAGGCCTTCTTTTTGTGACGCTTGGCGAGTTTCGGGATGCCGGCTTCCAGCTCGCCCTCTTCCAGGTTGGCGAGGATCTCGGCCGAACGCTCAATGACCTCATCGGGCATGCCCGCCAGCCGCGCCACATGGATGCCATAGCTCTTGTCCGCCGTACCGGGCGCGATACGCCGCAAGAACACCACGCTGTCGCCATGCTCGCGCACTTGCACGGTGTAGTTTTTCACGCCGTTCAGAGTCACCGACAGATCGGTCAGTTCGTGGTAATGTGTGGCAAAGAGGGTCTTGGCCTTGACGCGCGCCGTATTGTGCAGATACTCCGCCACCGCCCACGCAATGCTGATGCCGTCGAAGGTGCTGGTACCCCGCCCGATCTCGTCGAGCACGATCAGGCTTTTGGCCGTAGCGTTGTTCAAGATATTGGCGGTTTCCTGCATCTCAACCATGAAGGTGCTGCGGCCGCGCGTGAGATCGTCGCCCGCCCCGACACGTGTGAACACTCGGTCAAGCAGCCCGATTTTCGCTTCACGCGCAGGCACGAACGAACCGATGTGCGCCATAATCGCAATCAGCGCCACCTGACGGATGTAGGTGGACTTGCCTGCCATATTCGGCCCGGTAATGAGCATGATCTGGTTGCGGCGGCAGTCGAGCCGGGTGTCGTTCGGCACGAATTGTTCAGCACCGGGCAACTGCTCAATCACGGGGTGTCTCCCGTCGCGAATCACAAGCGTGTCATCCGTCACGATCTGCGGCCGGACGTAACCCAGCGCCAGCGCGCGATCAGCAAGCGCGGCCAGCGTGTCGAGCTGCGCCAGCCCGTCGGCTGTCTCCTGAATCACCGCCGTCTGCGCGACGACCTTCTCGCGGATTTCGTTAAACAGCTCTACTTCCATCGCGATGGAGCGCTCCTGCGCGCCGAAAATCTTCCGCTCGTACTCCTTGAGTTCGGGCGTGATGTAGCGCTCCGCGCTGACCAGCGTCTGGCGGCGCTCGTATTCCGGCGGCACCGCGCCCGCCTGCCCTTTTGAGACCTCGATATAGAAACCGAAAACCTTGTTGTGCCGTACCTTGAGCGTTTTAATACCGGTGCGCGCCTGCTCGGAGGACTGATACTTTGCAAGCCACGCATGGCCCTCGGAGGCGAGGCCACGTAGCTCATCCAGTTCCGCGTTGTACCCGGACCGAATGATCCCGCCTTCCTTGAGACTGGCCGGCGGCGTATCGGCGATAGCGGCGTGGACAAGGTCGACCAGCTCCGGCAACGGATGCACATGCATCGCGATGTCGCGCAGCAACGCATCCTCTATGCGTTCCATACGCTCGCGGATCGCAGGCACCGGCAACAGCGAGACCGCCAGTGCCTTGACGTCACGCGCGTGACCGCGCCCCGCACCCAGGCGGGCGATCAGCCGTTCGAGGTCGCGCACGCCTGTGAGTTTTTCACGCAGATCGTTCAGGAGCAGACGCTGTTTCGTAAAACACTCGACCGTATCGAGCCGCGCGCCGATGGCAGCGGCCTGCCGCAAAGGGCGCACGAGCCATGCTCGTAACAGGCGCGCACCCATGGGCGTTTGTGTATTGTTCAGCACGCCCAGCAGGGTCACCTCCTGAGCCTTGCCGCGTTGCGGGCTCAGGTCGAGGTTCACGCACGTGCTCTCGTCGAGCATCAGAAATTCGTGTGCATGGCACACCTGAATGCCCCGGATGTGGTCGACATTATGGTGCAACTCCTCGTTCACATAGTGGAGGAGCGCGCCGGCTGGGCACACCAGCAGGGACTGCCCTTCGCACCCGTACCCTTCGAGCGAATGCACGCGGAAATGACGCAACAGGCGGTCGTAGGCGCAGTCGTATTCAAGCGTCCAGTCATCAATCTCCGTGAGCGCGCCCGCCGCTCCTGATGCGATGACCTCGACCAGACGCGCATCCGTACGCTGCTCGCGGCCGACCAGACACTCGCTCGGGGCATAGCGCTTGAGATACTCGGCCAAGGCGCTGGCATCGGCGACCGCCTCGACCGTAAAAGCGCCCGTAGAGAGATCCAGCAAAGCGAGACCGAGCCCTTTGCCCGCGTAGAGGGCCGCGAGATAGTTATTGCGGGCCGCGTCGAGAAGGGCATCCTCAGTGACCGTGCCTGGGGTGACCACACGGGTGACCTCGCGGCGCACGATGCCCTTAGCCTGAGCGGTGTCTTCCATCTGGTCGCAGATCGCGGCTTTCTTGCCCGCGCGGATGAGCTTGGCAAGATACGCATCGATGGCATGATAAGGCACGCCGCACATGGGCGTCCCGGCACGCTGGGTCAGCGCCACGCCCAGAATCGGAGCGGCCGCACGCGCGTCATCAAAAAACATCTCGTAGAAATCCCCGAGCCGGAACAGCAGAATCACGCCTTCCGGCAACTCCGCCTTGATACGCCGGTACTGCCGCATCATCGGGGTCAACTCTTCAGCAGCCATAAACACCTCTCATCCACCTGATCACAATAAAATCGTCTGGAGTATCGCAGGTTACCCGCAGGGCGTCAATCTCCTGTGAAACCACGGATAAACACGGGGGAGACGAGGCGGTAGACGAGCGTTTTGTCCTGTTTATGTCCAAGAGGTATCGACTCGCATTTTGTGGTTCTTCAAATGCAGATTCGCTCCAGTAATGATAACTTTCTCGTCCTCGCGGCGCAAGTCCAAGGGCTCGCCGGTCCAGACGGTCCACCCCCGCGTAGCGGCCCGTGCGTAAAGGTGTTCCAACGTATCCGTGAACCGTTCTTGGCCGCGCCAGAACGGCAAGGGGCCGAGCCTGTAAATCAGCGGGGCGGGGGTCACGGATTTGAGTGCGGGGCCATACTCATTAAAGAGGGCTTGCGGCGCACCGTAAAACCCCTCATGTGTCAACGGCACTTCAGCCACACCTTCGGAGGGCAACGCCTCTAAAGCCTCGTCCTGCGGCTCCGCCGCATCGCCAAGCAAGTCCGCGCGACTAATCCCGCGCAGTTCCAACAGCAGGAGCGGGTTCTTGGTGATCGCCTCGCCGAGCAGATAATAAACCGCCGCCAAATGTTTGCACGGGTTCGCATAGTCGGGACAGGAGCACCGGCTTGTGAGGTCCTTCTCGCGCTGCGGAAAGAGCGGATACCCCTCCTCCCGGAAGAGACCCTCGATTTCAAACGGAAAATCGGAAACCAACAACCGCGCGAGCACCATGGGGCGCTGCCGCAACCGTTGAATGATGCGTGCCTTAGCATCCCCCTCGACCGCGCGAAAACGGATGTCGCTCTCGTACGGCTCTTTGTTCGATCCTTGCACGACAGCCACCACACCTCCGAGCTTGATGACAAGCGAGGAGACTTGCCCAGAAACCGCATAGTTGCGCCCCCGGCCCAACCGCGCCCCGAGACGGAAGTTCTCAAGAACTTCGGTCCAGCGTCGGCCCCACCACACGCGCAGCTTGCCCATGTGCGGATTCTGCACACGAATCCCGCCCCGCACATTCAGAGGCGTCCGAAGTGTGTAGCGTTTTTTCTTACTCATCGCAGCCTTCCTGCCGCCTGTTGGCTTCCACCTGGATGCAACCGGGTTCCCGTGCAGGATCGAACTCCTCATTTTCATCTGCCACCGCAGTCTCCGACAGGCTCAGAATCTCGCTCAATTCCGTATTCGAGAGTTCTGTCAGGAATGTCTCGCCGCTCATGACAATCGCGGACGCAAGTGCGGTCTTGCTTTCGATCATCGCGTCAATGCGGTCTTCCAGTGTGCCGCCGCAGATCAACTTGTGCACCATCACGTTCTTCGTCTGACCGATTCGAAACGCACGGTCCGTGGCCTGATTCTCCACCGCCGGATTCCACCACCGATCATAGTGGAACACATGCGTCGCACGGGTCAAATTCAAGCCCGTGCCGCCAGCTTTCAGCGAGAGGACGAAGGCCAGCGGTTGGTCAGACTCCTGAAACTCCTGCACCAGCCGATCCCGCTCCTTACGCGGTACGCCACCGTACAAGAACGGCATGTCGCGCGCGAAAACCTGACAGAGGTGACGCTTGAGCAATGTGCCCATGGCGGCGTACTGCGTGAAAACCAACGCACTTTCGCCGCGCGCGAAGGTCTCTTCGAGCATCTCTTCCAAACGTACGAGCTTGCCCGACCGTTTGGCCAAGCGCTGCGTCTGGCTGAGAAAATGCGCGGGATGGTTGCAGACTTGCTTGAGACGTGTCAGAACCGCCAAAATCAGGCCGCGCCGAGAGCCGCTTTCGCACAGCTCCACTTCGCGCTTGAACTCGGCCAGCACCTCTTCATAAAGCCGCGCCTGCTCGAGCGTGAGCGAGCAGTAGACCTTGCCCTCCACCTTTTCCGGCAAGTCGGAAATGATTTGCTTGTCCGTTTTTAGACGCCGCAAAATAAAGGGGGTCGTGATGCGCCTCAGCCTCTCGCGCGCGTTTGGATCGATGCCCGCCTGGATCGGACGGTAATATTTCTCTCGGAACACCGTCCGCTTTTCCAACATGCCCGGATTGAGAAAATCCATGAGCGACCAGATATCGCCGACGTGGTTCTCCATCGGCGTACCGGTGAGTGCGATACGGTAATCGGCCGGCAAGGCACGGGCGGCCTGCGCCTGCCGAGTGTCCGGATTTTTAATATTCTGCGCCTCGTCCAGCAGGATGCCCGCCCAACTCACCGTGCGAACGTCCACGTAATCGCGATAGAGCAGATGATAACTGGTGACCACCACATCGACCTGCCGTGCCTCGCGGACGAACGACTTTCCATGCCGCCGCCCGGATCCGTGGTGCAACAGGCACCGCAGGCTGGGCGCGAACCGCTGCGCCTCGCGCAGCCAGTTGCCCAACACCGACATCGGGCCGACCAATAAAACCGGGCGCTTCTCGCCACGTTCCTTCTCGTGCAACAGAAAGGCCAACGCTTGGATCGTTTTGCCGAGACCCATGTCATCCGCGAGGCACGCGCCGAAGCCCCACATGCGTAAAAAGACCAACCAACTGAAGCCGCGCACCTGATAGGGACGCAACTCCCCGCAAAAGGCCTCTGGCGTACGCAAGACCTCGAAAGGTTGTTCGCCGCACAGCCGCTTGAGAAACGGATCCAGCCAGCCACCGCCATGCACCTGCGCCACATCCATGCCGTAGCGGCCACCCCCCGCTCCGAGCGCTAGCCGCACCACGTCGAACGCGGAATGCGTATCGCCGGTTTTGCGATGCCACACGCGTAACGCGTCTTGAATCTGCCGCACGTCCACCTGGATCCACTGTCCGCGGAAAAACACCAGCGGCGTTTGTGGTTCCAGCAGAAGTCTCAGCTCCTCCGGTGTCATCTTCTCGCCGTGGAGCATCACAGACCAAGTGACGTCCACCTTTTCATCCAAGGCGTGTAGCCCCTCGGACGCCGCCTGATGAGGCCGTGCATCCGCCTGCAAAGAGAGGGCGTGTGTCGTGCCGGTGCGCCACCACGATGGCAAGCGGATACCGTAGCCGGAGGCCTCCAACAACGCGGCCGAAGTCGTCAGGAAGGCATGTGCCTCTTGCGTGTTCAAGTGGCAGCCCAAACCGCCGGATGCTTGCGGCTCCGCATGTACGAGCGGCCGATAGAGCATGGTCGCCTGACCGAGAGAACGCAACAGGCGTTCACCGAGTTTATGCGGTGCCCGTGTCTTTTCGCCCTCTGTGACACCTACCTGGAGAAACCACGGCTTGTCTGGACTCGCCGGTTCGTTCAGTTGGAAAAGGAGTGTGGCGTCGTTCGTCCTGCCGCCTTCGACGGGAAGCCGCCATTGCTGCAGATTTTTGCGCAGGGTCTCCAACTCACCGAGCGCTTCCCAGCGCACGGCCCTTGCCTCTCCGCGCAACGCCGAAAACCACGCGTCGTGTACGCTGTATGGTTTGCCGTGTTCAGCGTGGGCACGCGAAAGCGTGGTCACCACACTCAAGCGCACGAGTCGGTCGACCATCTCTTCCAAAAAAGCCTGTGCCACACGTCGCCGATCCTGTCCGCCTGCGGCAGACGGCGGCAAGCGTGAGGCCAAACTCCGCACACGAAGCTTTTCCGCATTGTCGATAACCGGACACCAGCACGCGTCGTACACGCTTTCAGACACCTTTCGGAGCGCAGGAAGAAAATGGCCTCGCGCCACCAAGGCCCCCGCGTAACGAAAAAGTTCGGAAAAGGCGATCAGATCCTCGCCCGCGAACACCCCATCGTCGAGACGTTTCTCCTGACAGCGCCCCAACAACGTAAAAGCCATTTTCCACGAAAGGTCAACGCCGGTCACCTGCCACGGATGAAGGGATGCGGAGCCCTCCTCTTTGTCCTCCTCTGCGCAAAGAAAGGGATGTGATGGCCGTGGCCTTTCGCCGTGACCCGTCTGGACGGTCGGCAACAGCATCGTGCTCAGCATCACCTGTTGCCCGCCCGCCCCCCCCCAGAGCAACGTTTTTAAGAGGGCGACAAGAACGCCCTCGCCGGTGTCAAAGGGCGACCTGCCTGCGCCTGCCTTCGATACCACCGCGCGGCGGCCCTTGGCTAACGCCTCCTGTTCACCCCAAACGAAGAGTCGCTCATCACGCCAGCATGTGTGCAGAATAATCATCGCCAACCGCTTATTATACCGCGTGCTTTCGGTTGAAAACAACCGTTAAGGCAGATAAACGAAAAACGAAAAACAAAAAACGGGCTCGCAGCCCGTTTTCCAGCCGTCCTGGTCGCGCACCCGTTTACCTGTCCTTGGCTGCGGCGGAGCGATTGGTTTGCGCGCCGTTCCGTTCCCGCTCTTCGCGTTCCAGTCGTGCGGCACGTTCTTCAAGCCGTCTTTTGCCTTCGCCGCGGATAATCTCGGAAGCTTTGTTGCGCTGTTCTGCGGTCAGATTGTCGCGAATCACCACCAGGCGCTGTGTGGCCAGTTTGGCCTGTTCGATGCGGTACTGCCCGATACGTTCGATGATCTTCATGATCTCATCCGTGTTGGCGCCGGGTTCGGACAGCACCTTCTTGGCGATCTCGGCTTGCTCCAGCGCGGCTTGGTTAATCCTCTCGTCGAGTTTGCTCGACTGGACATCAATCCCCTCGAGTTCACCCGTGAGTTTAGCCGCTTGTTCACCCTGAATACCCACTTTGTCCATGAACTCTTTTGTCAACACACGTTTACCCACCCAGTTGCCATGATTCAAGCTACGCGACAGGCGCGGTTGCTCGCGCTCGTTATGCGTTTGCCCCCACGCGGCGGCAACAACCAATAACACGAGACAGGCAGGAACTC
Organism: uncultured Lentisphaeraceae bacterium; assembly: GCA_964643945.1. Classification (GTDB taxonomy): domain Bacteria; phylum Verrucomicrobiota; class Kiritimatiellia; order RFP12; family UBA1067; genus JAHFSX01. The sequence continues at coordinate 36,025 of CAZXVN010000472.1, forward strand.
GGATTGTCATTTTTTGCACTCCTGGCCGTGTGAAAAACACACTGCTTGAGTAAGAAAACGGCCTTTCTCCACTTTTATTGCTCATTGAATTGTAAAAGCGCAAACTTTTCCCTTTACAGGCTTTTCAGCGGCTGTCGCCGCGCCGCGCCCTGTTAACAACTTTCTTTTGCTCGGCTTGTTTTTTGTTCATATCCCCCTTTGTTTTGATGTAACGTCCTAAATCATGGGGGTTTAGCGGCTTCCTTGGGAGCTGTTAACAACCTGTTGACCGATTGATACTTTTTTCACCTTGTATGAGGTGGCTAAATATGGTTCAACTGTACTACTGATTACCCGAGTTTTTTCTTTCCTGTTTTTGGGAAAGGTCTCTTTTTTTGGCCTGTTTTGTGAGTTCTATGAATGCTCCCGAATTATGGAACCAGGCGTGCGTACACCTGAAAGGTGTTCTCAACAGCGATGTTTACGCACGGTGGATTGAAATTATCAAGCCTGTAGCCATTCAGGACAGTCAGTTCGTTTTGCATGTGGATAACGACTTCTGTCAAACATGGCTGGAGGACAACTACCAGGATTTCATCATCGATGCCCTGCGTTCCGCAGGTGCGCCGGTTGATCTTGGCGTTCGTTTTGTCGTCAAAACGTTCGATCCCTCGGCCGATCCTTCGGCCGAACCGAAGGGGCCTTCCAAAGCCGAGACGAAGACCGTCTCTGGAGCCAAGCGCCGCCATAAGTCGCCCGGATCGAACCACACGAGCCCGCTCAACCCGAATTTCTCCTTCGAGAACTTCGTCACCGGCCCTTCGAACAGTTTCGCTCACGCAGCTGCGTTGGGGGTGTCGCAATCGCCGGGGCGCGCTTATAACCCCCTCTTTATTTACGGGCAGACCGGTATCGGGAAAACCCATCTGATGCAGGCCGTGGGACATCGCGTTTTGCAATCGCCCAGCATGAGCGTGAGCTATGTCTCGTCGGAAACGCTTCTCAACGAATACGTGGAAGCCCTCAAGAATCGCACGACCATGGAATTCCGCAACAAGTACCGCAATACCGATGTGCTGCTGGTGGAT